>NZ_KI914589.1:32582-57828 GCF_000520475.1 Arthrobacter sp. 35/47 | reverse complement strand
CCCCAGCCGCAGCAGGTTCGCGGCTTCCACGGCGGGGCTGGCGAAGACGCTCAGCGATCGAGCCCGTACCACGCGGAAATATTCCACCCACTGCGCCAGCGCAATCCCGACGTAGATGGTCCACATCTCCCCGGAAGCGAGCGCGGCGAAGATCAGCACAATGAGCAGTGCCGGCAGTGCAAGGAAAATTTCCGAGATTCCGAGCAGCAGCTGGTCCACCCACCCGCGCCGCCAGGCAGCCAGAAGACCAAGAACGACGCCGGCAATCCCCGCCGTGGTGACGCACAGTAGAGCGAGGCCCAGGGACAAGCGGGTGGCGTGGGCGAGGCGGGCAATCACGCTTCGCCCCAGGTGGTCGTTGCCAAAAGGCTCGGCCAGCGACGGCGGCCTGAGGAACTGGCTTAGGTCCTGACCCGCGTACTGCCGCCACACAAGTGGGCCGATCAGGGCGAAAAGCACCAACACCGCGAGCAGCCCGGCGGACGCCGCGCGCGTCCAGGACAGTCGTCGCCGGACCGGGCCGGACATGCCCCACAATGTGGTGGGACTGGAGGGCGCCGGCATTTCCGGTGCCTTCCCGTTTTCCTGCTGCGTGATGTTCACTGGGCCTCCCTGGTACGCGGGTCGAGAGCCAGGACGGCCAGGTCAACCAGAGTCGAAACAACGACGACGATGAGCGCCAGAGCGAGGACCGTCGCCTGCATGGAGGGAATGTCACGCCAGAAGACCGCGTGTACGAGTGCGTGTCCGAGACCGGGCGACGCGAAAAGGCTTTCCACCACCACGACCCCCTCGACCAGAATCAGGACCTGGACACCGATATAGGCAACCAGCGTGACCCCGGCGTTCCGGAGCACGTGGCGGGCCAGGACCACGTGCCGTGCCAGGCCCTTGGTACGCGCAAAGTGCACGTGCTCTGATTCCAGGACCTGTGCGACGGCGTCCCGGGTGACCCGTGCAAACAGTCCCGACAGCCCGACGGCCAGGGTGATGGCCGGAAGCACAAGATTGCTGCGCTCACCGTGTCCGGCTGCCGGCACCCAGCCAAGCTGGACGGAGAACACAATGATGAGGACCAGCCCCAGGACGAACGGGGGCAGCGCCCGGACCAGTGAGACCCAGGCGTCGGTGAGGCGGTCGACGGCGCCGCCCCGGTTCTGGGCTGCCAGCAGGCCGATGAGCATTCCTCCCGTTATCGAGAGGACCAGCGCTACAGCGGCGAGCTGCAACGTAGCCGTCAGGTGGAGGGCCAGTTCATCCGTCACGGATGCGCCGGTGACCAGGGACGTGCCGAAGTCCAGCCGCAGTGCATCCAGGATCCAACCGCCCAGTTGCTGCCAGGCTGGAGCATCGAGATTGATGTCGGCGCGTACTTCCGCGGCAGCGGAAGCGTCGACCTTGTCGTACCCGTAGCGTCCGGCGGCGATCCGGAAGGCGATGTCTCCGGGCAGGTTCTGGACGATGACGAAGCACGTGATGGTGACGGCGAGCGTGACGCCGACGGCCTGCGCTGCGCGCCGGGCAAGGACCTTTCCGGCGGCGCGCGCCAGGGAATGATCCCTGCGGGTTTCCGCCGGGTAGGGGCGGGGAGGCGAGGGTGTGGACAGGATGGGCATGGCTACTCCTTGAAGGAAATGCCGGCGAGGTTCCAGTTGCGCTCAAGCGGATCGAGAACAAAGCCTTCGACGGCGTCGTTCACGATGACGCTCTGGCGGTACCAGGACACGGGGATGACGGGGAGCTGTTCCTGCAAGGTGTCCGCGATCCGGGTGCGGGCAGTGTCCGCGGCTGCGCCGTCGTACTCTGCCTCTGTGGTGAGCCGGTCCAGTGCCGCGGTCATGTCCGGGTCGCTCCAGTTCATGGCACCCCAGTCGCCGCCACCGGCGGGGTAGTCCTTCAGCAGCGTGACGATCGGATCAGGGACCAGGGCAAAGTTGCGGGTGAAGAGCGCCATCTCCAGGGCACCGCTGGCGTGGCCCGCCGGGATCTCGCTGGAATTGTCCACCCGCACCTCGACCGTGACGCCGATTTCCCCGAGCGCGGCCTGGATGGCCGCCGCCATGGTGGGAAGCTCCGGTCGGTCAGGGAACGTGAGGAGCTCTACGGCCAACGGCTCGCCGTCCTTCTCCCGCACACCGTCCTGGCCGAGGACCCATCCGGCGTCCTCCAACAGCGCGGCGGCACGCTCAGGGTCGTGCGTCAGCGGATCAAGGCCGTCGTCGTGCCACATCTCAAGGGCCGGAGGGAACATCTGCGTCGCGGCGATGTCCGGGTCACGCAGGACGGCGGTGGCCATCGCGGGGCGATCCAGCGCCAGCGACAGGGCCTGCCGGACGCGCTCATCGGAGAGGGCGGGGTGCGCGGCGTTCAGTTTGAGCACGATGGTCCGGGGAAGCAGCGCCGACTCCACCTGCAGTCCCGGCTTCCCCTTCACCCGCTGCAGGCTGGTGGGATCCATACCGAAGACGACGTCGGCCTGCCCGCTCTCGGCCATGAGCGCGCGGTTCTCCGCCCGGCCGACACTTTCGTAGATCACTTCCTGCGCCTGGGCCGGCTCGCCGTCGTAGCCGTCGAAGGCCTCCAGTTCGATGCGGGACGGAGGGGCAACTTCAACAACCCGGTAGGGGCCGGATCCGACGACCTCGGAGACGGATCCGTCCTCGGCGTACGAGGAGGGCGCGAGGATCTGGGTGCTCGTTGCAGCCAGAACCGCTGGCAGCGGGGCGAACGGCTCCGAGAGTGAAATGAGGACGGCGCCTTCCTCCGCGCTGATCCCGGTGATGGGTGCGACGGCGATGGTGTTGGCCTCGGAAGCGCGTGCAAGTTCCAGCGCTGCCACCACGGACTCTGCGTCCACCGGAGTTCCGTCGTGGAACTGCGCTCCATCCCGCAAGGTGAAGGTCCACTGCAGTCCGTCTTCGGAAGCAGCCCACTCGGCGGCCAGGCCGGGACGCAAAGCGCCTGTTCCGTCCGCGTCGACCAGCGTCTCAGCGACCTGAAGACGGGTGAAGATGCCCTCGGCTGTGGTGGGGTCCAGGCTGTGGACTTCAAGCGGCCCGATGACGTCGAGGACGCCGTCGTCTGTCTGCGCGTCGTTTGTCCCGGCTGGATGCTGACTGCTTGCGCAGCCTGTCAGCAAGAGGGCGGAGAGGGCAACCGTGGTGGTGACTGAGAGCAGGGAAGGGCGTAGCGGCATAGGGATTCCTTGATGCGAGGGAGGGTTTGCGCCCGACGGGCACCAGAAGATTACAACTAATGATAATCATTCTCAAACTATGTAGAATCGGTGCTCGACAGTTCCCACAGCAAGGAGAAAACTATGAAAGTACGCAACTCACTGCGCGCCCTGAAGAAGGTTCCCGGAGCGCAGGTGGTCCGCCGGCGCGGCCGCACGTTTGTCATCAACAAGAAAAACCCGCGCATGAAGGCACGTCAGGGCTGAGCCGCTTCATGGACCGAAAATCCCCTTCCCGAAGCGGGAAAGACCCGGATGGGCCCGTTCTGGTGTGGTGTGCCGGCCACCGCTGTGCAGCCCTTCACAGGCTTTCAGGCGGTCAGGACCACGACGAGCAGATCCGCGCCACCATCCGTCAGACCTCCGGCGGTGTCCTCATCGAATCCAAGTGCCTCGGCCGGTGCGAGCTCGCCGGTGTCGCAGCAGTGGCGCGGCGGGACGGACGGAATGGGCGGATCGGGCCCCTCGCTTGGTTCACCGGCCTTGAAAATGGCGCATGCTTCGCTGCCCTGCTGCGTTGGATCGCCTCCGGCGGGCCCCGCGACAGGGCCGTCCCAAATCAGGGCGCACCGCCGGTCCTGGGCGAAGCCGCCTGCGGGATCACCCCACCGCCGCAGGTGCGGCGCGGGTGATGGCGGGCCGGTTTTAGGACAGCTGCTTCCGCAGCCCAGTGCGGGCGTCTTCGCACGGCAAGCGGGAAGGCACGGCGTAGTGTCCCCGAGTGGGGAGTTTCCCGACTGCACACGCCTTAAGCTGGAACGCGTGATCAACGGGACAGTACGCGCGCAGGTAGACAAAGTGTGGGACACCTTCTGGACGGGCGGCATCTCGAACCCGCTCGAGGTGATTGAACAGATCACATACCTGTTGTTCCTCAAGCGGCTGGACGACGCGCAGACGCTGGCCGAGAACCGCGCCAATCGCACGGGAAAACCGGTCACCAACCCAATTTTCCCTGACGGCACCGATCGCCGCGGACGCAGCTACCGTGACCTGCGCTGGAGCAGGTTCAAGGACTTCTCACGAGACGAGAAGTTCACCCTCTTTTCTGAGCACATCTTCCCCTTCCTGCGCGATGAACTGACTCAGCAGTCCAACGGGGAAGACTCGACCTACAGCCACCACATGAAGGACGCCCGCTTCACCATCCCGAACGCGGGCGTCCTCGAGCGGGTCATCGACATCATCGACGGCATCGACATGACCGGCCGCGATACCAAGGGCGATCTGTACGAGTACATGCTGTCCAAGATCGCCTCCGCAGGCACCAACGGTCAGTTCCGTACACCGCGCCACATCATCGACCTCATGGTTCGGATGACGGATCCGCGGCCCATGGAAACCATCTGCGACCCGGCGTCGGGCACGTGCGGATTCCTGGTCCGGGCAGCCGAGCACCTGTGGGATTCCCCTGACATGCTGACCGACCAGAGGCAGCTCGACTTCTACCACCACGAGCAGTTCCACGGGTACGACTTCGACAACACCATGCTCCGCATCGGGTCCATGAACATGCTGCTGCACGGCGTTGAGAACCCGGTGATCACCTACCGCGATTCGCTGGCCGATCTGCACTCTGCGGAAGAGGAAAAGTACAACCTGATTCTCGCGAATCCGCCCTTTGCCGGCAGCCTCGACTACGAGAACGTCGCGAAGGACCTTCTCACCCTGGTCAAGACCAAGAAAACCGAGCTGCTCTTCCTCGCGCTGTTCATCCGCCTGCTCAAGCCCGGCGGCCGCGCGGCGGTGATCGTGCCCGACGGCGTCCTCTTCGGTTCCTCCAAGGCACACAAGGATCTGCGCAAACTGCTGGTCGAGCAGCACAAGCTCGACGCCGTCGTGAAACTCCCCTCCGGCGTCTTCAAGCCCTACGCCGGGGTCTCCACAGCCATCCTCTTCTTCACCAAAACTAATTCGGGCGGCACCGATCACGTCTGGTTCTACGATGTGAAGTCCGACGGCTTCAGCCTCGACGACAAGCGCACACCCCTCGCCTCCTCTGACTTGCCCGATGTGCTGGAGCGCTACAAACAGCGCACGACGACGGAGGCTGAGCGGGCGCGAACCGACCAATCCTTCCTTGTCCCCAAACCAGAAATCGCCGAGAACGGCTACGACCTCTCCCTCAATAGATATAAGGAGGTCCAGTATGACGAGGTCGAGCACAAGGCGCCGGCGGAGATCATCGCGGAGCTTGAGTTGCTCGAGAAGGAAATCGTGGACGGCATGGCGGAGCTGAAGGATCTGCTGAAGTGAATCCGCTTTTCGTGGAACTTTCGGCTCTCATGGTCTCTCGCGGTGGCTCGGTCGACCCGAGAAAGCACCCCAACGAAACCTTCGAGCTGCTCAGCATTCCTGCACATGATCGCGGCTTGCCTGATGTTGTGGCGGGAGAATCGATCGGCTCCACAAAGCAGGTGGTTCAACCCGGGGATGTGTTGCTTTCGAAGATCGTTCCCCACATCAGAAGGGCATGGGTCGTTCCACCGAGGAACTCACATCGCCAGATTGCCTCGGGCGAGTGGATAGTCTTCAGGAACGAGCAAATTTACGGCCCCTACTTTCGGCAGTTGCTAGTCAGCGACGCTTTCAACAGTCAATTTATGCAGACGGTTGCGGGAGTCGGTGGCTCGCTGCTTCGAGCAAGACCGGCCCACGTGGCCAAGATCAAAGTTCCCCTTCCGCCCCTTAACGAGCAGCGGCGCATCGCGGCGATCCTGGACAAGGCCGATGAGCTCCGAGCGAAACGCCGCGAGGCCCTCGCCCACCTCGACACCCTCACCCAATCGATTTTCGACGGCATGTTTCACCACACCGTAAGCGACCCGGGCGGTACATCGGGGACAACACCGCTTCGAGACCTATGCCTGGGACCGGGCGCCTACGGTGTTGGCTTGTCGGCTACGGCCTATGATCCGGCCAAGCCCCGATATATACGCATTACCGACATTGGAGAGGACGGGCGCCTACATTCCGATATGAAGTCCCCAACGGGTGTGAGCAAAGATTGGGATAAGGGCCGGATCGCACCGGGAGACCTGCTTTTTGCGCGGTCTGGAGCTACGGTCGGCAAAACCTACCTCTGTCGTCGAGAAGACGACGGGGCTGTATTCGCGGGTTACTTAATTCGGTTTCAGCCAGATCCGGAGAGGCTGAACCCACTTTTCGCCTACGAGTTCACCCGTTCCGCTCTGTACCGGTCATGGGTTCTATCCCAGCAGAGAGCGGTGGCACAACCGAACATTAACGCAAAACAATATGGGGAGGCGTTGCGGTTGCCGGTGCCACCCCTAGACCTCCAGAACGAGTTCGCAACCCGCGTTACCGCCGTCGAACGCTTGAAGGACCATCACCGCGCCCAGCTCGCGCAGCTTGACACCCTTTTCGCCTCCCTCCAGCACCGTGCGTTCAAAGGAGAACTCTGATGACCAAGCCAGTAACTGATTCAGAGACGACCGAGGTCCCCATCTGGCCCGCCCTTCTGGCTCCGGTCCTTGAGGTCCTCTCCGACGGCAAGCGTTATCACCGACGAGAATTGTTCAGCCGAGCGGCCGACGTCGCTGGTTTGAGTGAGACTGCTCGATCCGAACGGCTCAAGAAAGGGAACCTTCGGTACGAGCAGCGGATGGGGTGGGTACTCAGCCACCTCATGAGAGCTGGACTACTCGACCGCCCTACGCGTGGCGAATACGAAATTAACGACGCTGGTCGTGTCTGGCATGCCGAGCACCCCAACGGAATGGACTATTCGCAGGCTCACGCGTACTTCGCGCCGTTCTGGCCGAAAACAGTTAAGGCATCATCTGGCCCGACCCAGCAACCCACCGAGACCCTGATCGAGGACCTTGACCCGGTTGAGCAGATTGAGAACAGCGTGGACAAGATCCATGCAAAGGTCGGCGACGAGTTGCTTCAGCGTCTAAGGGACAGTCACCCCGCATCTTTCGAACAGACTGTCGTCGACCTCCTCCTCAAGATGGGTTACGGCGGCGCCGAGCAACGCGGCAAACGTATCGGGGGAACGGGTGACGGCGGCGTCGACGGTGTCATTGACCAGGACGCCCTCGGGCTTGACCAGATCTATATCCAGGCCAAGCGTTACAAGTTGGGAAGCAACGTTGGCCGGGAGACCATCCAGGCATTTGTCGGTGCGTTGCATGGTGCGGGCGCATCCCGTGGCGTCTTCATCACGACGAGCAGCTTCACCGACCACGCGCGCACCTACGCCGCGGGCATCCCGTCCCGCGTGATCCTGATCGACAGCGTCCGCCTGGTGAACCTCATGATCAAGTACAGGGTCGGCGTTCAGGTGAAGCAGACCTACGACGTCGTGGACCTGGACGAGGACTACTTCGAGTAGAGCTATTTGCGAATATTTCGAATACAATGATGGCCTAGCTGAAAGGTAGTGCCATGAGTCGCGCCACAGCCTCACCCGACCGCCATACCTATCTGTCCGACAACCTAAATCTCGCGGAAGTTATGAGCTTCCGAGACGCGCTGCAAAAAAGAGGAAGAGCAGCACCGGAAGATAAGCCGCGACTGGTAGCCGCAGATGGAACACCAACTCCCATGCCTCAAGCCGTCTTCGATGCATTGACGCAGATCGTCGACGCGCTGTCGAAAGGGCAGGGCGTCAGTGTTGTGCCCATGGACGCCATGCTTACAACGCAGCAGGCAGCTGACTACCTCGGCATATCAAGGCCTACGCTGATCAAACTGCTTGAGAGCGGCGCAATCTCATTCGAACTGGTTGGGCGACACCGCCGTATCCGCTTGCGAGACCTCGTCGAGTATCAGGATGATCTCAGAAAGAAGCGCCGACGTGCACTACGAGATCTTTCGTCTGAGGCCGTCCGGGAGGGATTCTTCGATCCAGATGCAGACGCACCGGTGAAGACCCGCTGACCGATGACATTCCCGGTCCTCCTCGACACCTGCGCACTATTCGGCATCACGCTCAGTGACCTCATATTGCGGCTTGCCGAGAGGGGAACCTTCCGCCCGCTCTGGTCCGAAACGATTCTTCAGGAGCTTCACCGTAATCTCGTGAGCCAGCGGGGTCTGTCTCAGGAGCAGGCATCACGGCGGGTGGATGCAATGCGCGAGTACTTTCCTGACGCCTTGGTCTCTGGTTTCGAGCAACTCGAAAGAACCCTCACGTGTGACCCAAAGGACGCGCACGTTCTAGCTGCCGGCATACGCTCAAACGCTTCGATTCTAGTGACCTTCAATCTCAGCGACTTCCCCGCGTCGTCAGTTGAGCCGTTCGACATCGTAGTTATCCACCCCGATCACTTCCTGCTCGACCAACTGGACTTGTTCGAGGAAGAAGTGATGGCGGCCCTGGAGGAAATGGTGAGTCACTATGACTCGCCTCCCATTACGCTCGACACACTTCTGGAGGGCCTTAAGAAAGCAGGTGTGTCTGAGTTTGCGGAGGCCGTTCGGGAGGTCGTCAATCGATATGACTCATCATCCGACCACCCTCACGACCATTGATCCGGTAGTCTGCACAAGGAATCAGCAAAGGGGCACTGATGGGGGACGCAGCTCAGGTACAGAGCAACTTCGCGTTCCTGCACGCCGAGTGGCCGGACATCGCCGCCGAGGCGCGCAACGCTGAACGCTTCGCGGGCATCGACCCGCGCACCTCACTCCTCTACTGCCGCCGCACCCTCGAATTCACGCTGCAGTGGATCTTCACGGCGGATACGTCGCTGAACCAGCCGTACAAAGACGACATCAACGGCATGCTCAACGAGCCGACCTTCAAGCGGTTGGCGGGAGAGCGCCTCCTCGACAAAATGCACGCCGTCCGGAAGATCTCCAACAAGGCTGTCCACACCAACGTCCCGGTCAGCGTCCAGATCTCCGAGACCATCCTGCGCGAGCTTTTCCAGACCTGCTTCTGGCTGGCCCACCACTACTCGCGCACGGAGGAAAACCGGCCGCAACCCGGACTGCAGTTCGACGCCGCCCTGCTCAGTCCGCAGCACCGCACCCTGCCCGCGCCCCCGAAACCAGGCGCACCAAAGCCCGGCCCCGCCGTCGTCGTGCCCAAGACCGCGGAGCAAGTGGCGGCGCTGGCAAAGGAACTGGAAGAACGCGACCGCAAACTCGCCGTCGCCGCCCAGCAGCAGGCGAGCCTCGAAGACGAGCTGAAGGAACTGCGGGAGCAGATCCAGCGCGTCACCCAGCAGCGCCGGCACGAGCCGGACCCCCATGACTACAACGAAGGCATCACCAGAACCGACCTGATCGACCCGCAACTACAGTGGGCCGGCTGGGATGTGAACGCGCCGGACGTGCGCGAATTCCCCGTCGACACCATGCCCACCGCGGCAGGTCCTCTCACCGGTAAGGGCGCCGCCGACTACGTGCTCTGGGGCGCCAACGGCCTGCCGCTCGCCGTCGTCGAAGCCAAGCGCACCAGCAAGGACCCCCACAATGGACGGCAACAGGCTCGACTCTATGCTGACTGCATGGAGCGGCGTTACGGGCAGCGGCCGATCATCTACTTCACCAACGGCTACCAGACCTATATCTGGGACGACGCCTTCTACGCCGAACGGAAGATCCAGGGCTTCCACACCCGCGACCAACTGCAGCTCATGGTGGACCGCCGCAGTACACGGAAGCCGCTTGCGGAAGCCATCATCGACAACGCGATCGTCGAGCGCGACTACCAGCACGCCGCCATCCGCGCAGTGACGCAGGCCTTCGAGAAGGACGCCGAGCGGCGGGCCCTGGTGGTCATGGCCACCGGAACCGGGAAAACGCGGACGGTCATTGCCCTGGCTGACCTGCTCATGAAAGCCAACTGGGTGAAGCGGGTCCTCTTCCTCGCCGATCGGGTTGCCCTCGTCGATCAGGCTGCGAAGGCGTTCAAGACCCACCTGCCCGGCTCAGCCCCGGAAATCCTCGGCCGGGACAAGGTCGCTGACAGCCGCATCCACCTGGCGACCTACCCCACGATGATGAACCTCATCGATGAAACGGTGGGCGACGGAAAGGTCAACCGCGAGCGCTACGGCATCGGGCACTACGACCTCATCATCGTGGACGAGGCGCACCGCTCGGTCTACCAAAAGTACAAGGCGATCTTCGACTACTTCGACTCGTTCCTGATTGGCCTCACGGCCACCCCGACCGACGACGTCGACCGCAACACCTTCGCCCTGTTCAACATCGAGGACAACGTTCCCACCTTTGCGTACGAGCTGAACCGCGCCATCGAAGAGGGCTGGCTGGTCCCGCCGCGCATCGTGGAGGTGCCGCTCAAGTTCCCTTACGAGGGCATCCGCTATGAGGACCTGAGCGAGCAGGAAAAGGACGAGTGGGACTCGCAGGAATGGGACGACGACGGCGAGATCCCCGACGAGGTGGACCGCGCCGTCGTCAATAAGTGGCTCTTCAATCAGGACACGGTGGATAAGGCCCTGCAGGTGCTGATGGAGCGCGGGCACCGGGTCGCCGGTGGCGACCGGATCGGTAAAACCATCATCTTCGCCCGCAATAATGATCATGCCCGCTTCATCGAGCAGCGGTTCAACGCCAACTACCCGGCAGCAAAAGGTGAGATGGCACAGGTCATCACGTACGACGTGAACTACGCCTCCACGCTGATCGAATCCTTCGGCCGGACCGAGGGGAAGCCGGACATTGCCATCTCCGTGGACATGCTGGACACCGGAATCGATGTGCCTCAGGTGGTCAATCTGGTCTTCTTCAAGCTGGTGCGCTCCAAGACCAAATTCTGGCAGATGGTCGGACGCGGAACGCGCCTCTCCCCCGATCTGTACGGGCCGGACCTGCACAAGCAGGACTTCCTGATCTTCGACCTCTGCAGGAACGCCGAGTTCTTCAACGCCGGGCTCGCACTTTCTGAGGGGCAGCTGGCCAAGCCGTTGGCGCAGCGCACCTTCATCACACGGGTCCAGTTACTGCAGGCACTCCAGTCAAGCGAGTACGACGGCGACTACCTGGCGAATCTCCGCCAGTCTCTGCACGTAGTGGTGAAAGACCTCCCGCGGGAGAACTTCCGGGTACGGCCACGGCTTGAGCACGTGGACCGTTTTGTGCGCCCGGAGAACTGGGAGCACCTCGATCCGCACGATATCGAGGTGCTGGAGTCCCAACTAAGCGACCTCGCCACGATTGCACCGCCGCCCGATACGGAGGAGGCGAAGCGTTTCGACCAGCTCATGCTGACCGCACAGTTGGTCCTCCTCACCGAACCAGGCAGGCTCGGCCCCCTGCAGAGGAAAGTCATGGAGATTGCTTCTGCCCTCCAGGATCAGCCGACCATCCCTGCCATCGCTGCCCAGCTGGGCATCATCGAGGATGTACTGAGCCCCCTCCACTGGGAGGCGGCCACCCCGTTGTGGCTGGAGGAGATCCGCCGCAAGCTCCGATCGCTCGTTCACCTCATTGAGAAGAAACGGCGGAAAGTCGTCTACACCGACTTCGAGGACGTCCTCGGTGAGGTTCGTGAGGTGGAGCTTCCCGACGTCGTCGCGCCGGTCGACATGGCACGGTACAGCGAGAAGGTGCGCATCTACCTCGCGGACAAGATGGACCACGCCACTATCCAGCGTCTCCGCCGGAACCGGCCGCTCACCGAGCTGGACCTGCGGGAGCTGGAACGCCTCCTGCTCGAAAGCGGTGCCGGCTCCCGGGAGGATCTTGACCGTGCCGCCTCCGAGGGTTTGGGTTACTTCGTCCGCTCCCTGGTCGGACTGGAACCGGAGGCTGTGAAGGAAGCGATGGCCGAGTTCATCGCCGGAACCACGCTCACGGCGGCACAGCTCGACTTCGTGAACATGATCGTCCAGCACCTCACACGGAACGGCGTGATGGAGGTGGGCCAGCTGTACGAATCACCCTTCAACAGCCTCGCACCCGCCGGTCCCGAGCAGCTATTCCGTGAAGAGGACCTTGATGCCCTCGATGGCGTGCTGCGGGGATTCCGGGAGACGACACGGGCGAGCTGACCGCGCCGCGTCGCGACCCGCAGCTCCCGGCCGCCCTCGCCCTAAGCGCCTGGCTTCTCCACGAGGATCCCATCCGGGTCCGCGTACACCCTGGCCCCGGGCGCGAACACCACACCACCGATGGTGACGGGAACATCGACCTCGCCGGATCCGTTCTTGGTGCTCTTGCGCGGGTTGCTGCCGAGCGCCTTGATACCGAGCTGCAGATCGGTGAGGACGGCGCGGTCGCGGATGGCGCCGTTGATGATGACGCCGCTCCAGCCGTTCTCGATGGCGATCGTCGCGATCATGTCCCCCATCAGCGCCCGCTCAAGTGATCCGCCGCCGTCGACCACCAGCACCGCTCCCGCTCCGGGGGTTGAGAGCACCGACTTGAGCAGCGCATTGTCCTCATGACACTTAACAGTGCGCACCGGTCCGTTGAACGCCCGGACCCCTCCCAGATCCTGGAACTGGAGCGGAACTGACTGGAGATCGTAGCCATGCTCGTCGTACAGGTCTGCCGTCGCGGTGGTCATCGTACCCGCACCTCAGCCCGCATCCCGGCAAAGAACGCGCCGAGTTCAGCGCTAGCCGTCAGCGGCAGCACATTGGCCACATACTGGTCCGGACGGACAACGACGACGACGCCGCCCCGGTCCAGCCCGCGCAGCTCGAAAATGTCCTCGGCCGGGTTAACACCGAAGACCTTCTCGAGGTAGTTCAGCCGGAAGGGCCCAACCTGCGGTTTGAAGACCGCCGGCACCGCGTTGATGTCGATGCTCTTGTGATCCTGCTGGTAGATCACCTTGACGTCGAACCACGCGTCAAGGTCCGCACCTTCGGGCGTTGCCGCCAGCGGCGACTCCGCCGAGTTCGCCAGCCACTCGGCAAAATCGGCGACCTTCGACGGGTTGCCCGGCAACGGCTCATCGGCGAACACGTAGATCCGCCAGCGTCCGTCCGCCGTCGCATGGTGGCCGAGGTGAAGCGGGTTGGTGTTGCAGACCCGGACAACCGGCGCGGATTTGAAGCGCTTGCCGATCGGGAATCCGGCGGCGAGGTCCTGGTGGGTTGCCTCCCCCACGATCATCGACGGCGAGTATTCGGTCATGAACCCGGCGGGGAACTCCATGGTGCGCACGTAGAAGTTCTCGAGTTCCGTGGGGTCCTCGAACTCCTCGGGTTTCTTGGCCATGAGAGTGGACCACTGCTTGTCGAAGTCGATGAGGTTCTTGGCAACCACCTGGCGCTCCGCGGAGTAGGTGGATAGCAGGCTTTCCGGGCTGCGCCCCTCCAGGACGTGACCCAGCTTCCAGGCGATGTTGAAGCCGTCCTGCATGGACACGTTCATGCCCTGGCCGGCCTTGGCGCTGTGCGTGTGGCAGGCGTCGCCGGTGATGAACACGCGCGGGGTGCGGGTTCCGAGCTCCTCCGGAAGGACGTCGTCGAACCTGTCGGTCAGCCGGTGCCCCACCTCATACACGCTGCTCCAGGCGACGTTGCGTACGTCGAGGGTATAGGGCGCGAGGATGGCGTTGGCCTTCTCGATGATTTCCTCGATGGTGGTGCTGCGGATATCGCCCTTGGTATGAGCTGTGACCTCACCCAGGTCCACATACATCCGGAACAGGTGGCCGCCCTCCCGTGGAATGAGCAGGATGCTGCCCCCGTGGCCGGACTGGATGGCGCACTTCAGCCGGATGTCCGGAAAATCGGTGACGGCCAGGACATCCATGACGCCCCAGGCATGGTTGGCCGCATCACCGGCAAGTGTGCAACCGATGGCCTTGCGCACCCTGCTGCGGGCACCATCCGCACCGATCACGTACTTCGCGCGGACGGTCCGTTCCTGGCCCTCAAGCGGCCCGGCGGTGTGCAGCAGGGTGACGTTGATCGGGTAATCACCCCCGCCGGTGACCTCAAGGCCCTGGAACTCCAGCCCGTAGTCCGGCTTCATGCGGGTGGGTGCGTTCGCCGCGAACTCCGCAAAGTAGTCCAGAACGCGGGCCTGGTTGACGATGAGGTGCGGGAATTCGCTGATGCCGGTCGGGTCGTCGTCGGGACGGGCGGTCCGGATGATGCGGGAGGGGTCTGCCGGGTCCGGCTTCCAGAAGGCCATCTCGGTAATGCGGTAGGCCTCGGCGATGATGCGCTCGGCGAACCCGAACGCCTGGAAGGTCTCAACGCTGCGGGCCTGGATGCCGTCCGCCTGCCCGATGGCCAGCCTGCCCGGCCGCCGCTCCACGAGGCGGGTGGTGATCGTCGGGAACTGGGACAGCTGCGCGGCGGCGAGCATGCCTGCCGGCCCGCTGCCCACAATCAGGACGTCGACTTCCTCGGGCAGCTCTTCGGGCCGGTTGAGTCCGACGCCGGCTGCCGGCTGAACCCGAGGGTCACCGGATACATAGCCGTGATGGTGGAACTGCACGGGCTTCCTCACTCACTTCTTTGTGGACTTGGATCCTGGACCACCACTGCGTGTGCGTAATCGAGTGGCGGTGCCAGAACTGTATGACGGCCCCGATGCGGAAACAACACCGTTTCGCGGCGCCCCGGGAGGGGGTTGACGTGCTCCACTTCACAGGCAATACTCATCGTATACGATTTCGTACTTGAAAAGTAGCCCTTCATCCCAGCTGTACGAGGAGGCCCCGGAATGACCATCGAGTCCCAGATGCCGGAAGCCGGCACGGATCTGCTTGCCCGGACCCGCAAGGTCATCGCCGTCCATATCAACTACCCGAGCCGCGCCGCCCAGCGCGGCCGCACTCCGCAGCAGCCCTCCTACTTCCTCAAGCCGCCGTCGTCGCTCGCGCTGGGCTCTGCCGAGAATCCAGGCGCCGTCGAGCGGCCGCTCGGCTGTGAACTGCTGGGTTACGAGGGAGAAATCGCTCTCATCATCGGCAAACCGGCGCGCAGGGTCAGCCTCGACGAGGCGTGGGGCCACGTCGCGTGGGTGACGGCCAGCAACGACCTCGGGGTCTACGATCTCCGCTACGCAGACAAGGGCTCCAACGTCCGCTCGAAGGGCGGCGACGGGTTCACGCCGGTCGGCCCGCAGCTGATCCCGGCCGGCGACGTGGACCCCGCCGCGATGCGGATCCAGACCTGGCACAACGGTGACCTGGTCCAGGACGACACCACCGAAGACCTCCTCTTCCCCTTCACCCAGCTCGTCGCCGACCTGTCCCAGCTCCTCACCCTCGAGGAAGGGGACATGATCCTCACCGGCACCCCGGCCGGCGCGTCCGTGGCCCAGCCGGGCGACGTCGTCGAAATCGAGGTCACCGCGGGCGGCTATAGCACCGGCCGCCTGACCACCCGCGTGGTGGAAGGAATAGAGCCGTTCGCCGACTTCGGTGCGCAGCCCAGGGCCGACGACGCACAGCGTGAGGAGGCCTACGGTTCACGTGAAGCCGCCGGCCTGGAACCGGCCAGAGAGGCCCTGCCGCCCGAGCTGAAGAAGAAGCTCGAAAGCGTCGCTACCGCAACCCTCTCCTCCCAGCTGCGCAAGCGCGGCCTCAACAACGTGAGCATCGACGGCCTGCAGGCCACCCGCCTGGACCGGCGGGTGGTGGGCCTGGCGCGCACCCTGCGCTACGTCCCCAACCGCGAGGATCTTTTCAAGACCCACGGCGGTGGCTTCAACGCGCAGAAGCGCGCCATCGATTCAGTGAACGACGGCGAAATCATCGTCATGGAGGCACGCGGCGAGAAGGGCACGGGCACAGTGGGCGACGTCCTCGCGCTGCGTGCGCAGGTACGCGGTGCCGCCGCCATCGTTACCGACGGCGGAGTCCGCGACTACACGGCCGTCGCGGACCTCGACATGCCCACCTACTTCTCCAATCCGCACCCTGCCGTGCTGGGGCGCCGGCACATCCCCTGGGATACGGACATCACTATTGCGTGCGGCGGTGCCACCGTACAGCCCGGCGACATCATCGTGGCCGACGCCGACGGCATCCTGGTGATCCCGCCGGCGCTGGCTGAGGAGCTCGCGGATGACTGCATCGAACAGGAGAAGGAAGAGACCTTCATCTTCGAGATGGTGAAGCAGGGACACAGCGTGGACGGGCTCTTCCCGATGAACGCCGACTGGAAGGCGAAGTACCGCGAGTGGGCGGCCAGCGCGGAAGGCGGCTCCGGTGGTTGATATCGCCTTCGGGCCATCCGTCGTCGTTCAGACTGCTGGCGAGATAAAGCCCGGCAGCAAGTCCGAGCAGGCCTACACCTCCATCAAGGCGCGCATTGTCGAGGGGACGTTCTCCCCCGGATACCGCCTCGTACTCGTGAAGATCGCCGAGGATCTCGGCTTCAGCGTGGTGCCCGTACGGGAAGCCATCCGGCGTCTGGAAGCCGAAGGGCTTGTGAAGTTCGAGCGCAACGTCGGGGCAACGGTCTCCGGGATCGACCCGACGGAGTACCTCTATACGATGCAGACGCTCAGCATTGTGGAGGGCGCGGCCACTGCGCTGTCGGCCCCGCTGATTGACGCCACGGCGATCGCCCGGGCGCGCGCCGTCAACGAGGAGATGCGCGAGTGCCTGGACCACTTCGACCCGGTCCGCTTCACCGCGCTCAACCAGGATTTCCACAGCGTCCTCTTTGAACACTGCCCCAATCCGCACATTCTCGACCTCGTGCACCGCGGCTGGAACCGGCTGGCGTCGCTGCGATCCTCCACCTTCCGGTTTGTCCCGGGGCGCGCACGCGAATCCGTCCGTGAACACGAGGACCTGCTCCAGCTCATTGAGTCGCAGGCCGGCGCCGACACCATTGAACACGCGGCACGCCGGCACCGCGCCGCAACCCTCGACGCCTACCTCGCGCAGGCATCCGCCATTCCCGAACCACTCCCGAACCGTCAGGAAGAGAACCAATGACGTCCACTGTCCCTGAAACCCATTACGTCCCGCAGGACCTGCCCGCGCACATCCAGCACTACATCAACGGCGAATTCGTCGACTCCGTGAGCGGCAAGACCTTCGACGTCCTGGACCCGGTGTCCAACAACAACTACGCCACCGCGGCAGCCGGCCAGAAAGAGGACATCGACCTCGCCGTCGCCGCCGCCCTTGAGGCGTTCACCAACGGACCGTGGCCGAAGATGAAGCCCCGCGAGCGCGCCCGCGTCCTGAACAGGATTGCCGACGCCGTCGAGGCCCAGGAATCCCGGCTCGCGGAACTCGAAACCTTCGACACCGGCCTGCCCATCACCCAGGCCAAGGGCCAGGCCCTGCGCGCGGCGGAGAACTTCCGGTTCTTCGCGGACCTCATCGTCGCCCAGTTCGACGACGCCATGAAGGTCCCCGGCTCCCAGATCAACTACGTGAACCGCAAGCCCATCGGCGTGGCCGGGCTGATCACCCCGTGGAACACCCCGTTCATGCTCGAGTCCTGGAAGCTGGCCCCTGCACTGGCCACCGGCAACACCGTGGTCCTCAAACCTGCCGAGTTCACGCCCCTCTCCGCGTCCCTGTGGGCGCAGATCTTCAAGGACGCAGGACTCCCCGACGGCGTGTTCAACCTCGTCAACGGCCTCGGCGAAGAAGCGGGCGACGCCCTGGTGAAGCACCCGGACGTTCCGCTGATCTCCTTCACCGGCGAGACCACCACCGGGCAGACGATCTTCCGCAACGCCGCCGCCAACCTCAAGGGCCTCTCGATGGAGCTCGGCGGCAAGTCACCCTGCGTGGTGTTTGCCGACGCGGACCTCGACGCCGCCATTGACTCCGCGCTCTTCGGCGTCTTCTCCCTCAACGGCGAGCGCTGCACCGCCGGTTCACGCATCCTCGTGGAACGGGCGATCTACGACGAGTTCTGCGAGCGCTACGCCGCCCGCGCGAAGACCATCGTCGTCGGCGATCCGCATGATCCCAAGACGCAGGTCGGCGCACTGGTGCACCCCGAGCACTACCAGAAGGTCGCCTCCTACGTGGAGATCGGCAAGTCCGAGGGCCGGCTCCTCGCCGGCGGCGGCCGCCCCGACCACCTCCCGGAAGGCAACTACATCGCGCCGACCGTGTTTGCCGACGTCGCGCCCGAGGCACGGATCTTCCAGGAGGAGATCTTCGGCCCCGTTGTCGCCATTACCCCGTTTGAGAACGACGACGAAGCGCTGGCTCTCGCGAACAACACCCGGTACGGCCTGGCGGCCTACATCTGGACCCAGAACCTGACCCGCGCGCACAACTTCGCCCAGAACGTGGAGGCCGGCATGGTCTGGCTCAACAGCCACAACGTCCGTGACCTCCGCACCCCGTTCGGTGGGGTGAAGGCGTCGGGCCTGGGCCATGAGGGCGGGTACCGCTCGATCGACTTCTACACCGACCAGCAGGCCGTTCACATCGCTCTCGGCGCCGTACACACCCCGAAGTTCGGCAGCGTCGACGACGCCGCCCGCACCGAGGGCTGACAACTTCCCCGCTCCCTTCTCAAGGAAGAGAAAACCATGACTGATTTTGTCCCCACCCCTACCCTCCCCGCTCCGGACATTGTCCGCTGCGCGTACATGGAGATTGTAGTCACCGACCTCGCCAAGTCGCGCGAGTTCTACGTCGACGTCCTCGGCCTGCACGTCACCGAGGAAGACGAGAACAACATCTACCTGCGCCCCCTGGAAGAGTTCATCCACCACAATCTGGTGCTGCGCAAGGGGCCGATCGCCGCCGTCGCTGCCTTCGCGTACCGGGTGAAGTCGCCTGCCGAGGTGGACGCCGCCGAGGCGTACTACAAGGAACTGGGCTGCCGTACCGAACGCCGGAAGGAAGGCTTCACCAAGGGCATCGGTGATTCAGTCCGCGTCGAGGACCCGCTGGGCTTCCCCTACGAGTTCTTCTACGAGGTGGAGCACGTGGAGCGGCTCACCCAGCGCTACGACCTCTACTCCGCAGGCGAGCTGGTGCGCCTGGACCACTTCAACCAGGTCACCCCCGACGTGCCCCGTGGCCGGAAATACCTGGAGGACCTGGGCTTCCGGGTCTCGGAAGACATCCAGGATTCCGACGGCGTCACCTACGCCGCGTGGATGCACCGCAAGCAGACGGTGCATGACACCGCCCTGACCGGCGGCAACGGCCCGCGCATGCACCACGTCGCGTTCGCCACCCATGAGAAGCACAACATCATCCAGATCTGCGACAAGATGGGCGCGCTGCGCATCAGCGACCGCATTGAGCGCGGCCCGGGACGCCACGGTGTGTCCAACGCGTTCTACCTGTACATTCTGGACCCGGACGGCCACCGCATCGAGATCTACACCCAGGACTACTACACGGGTGATCCGGACAACCCCACCATCACCTGGGACGTCCACGACAACCAGCGCCGCGACTGGTGGGGGAACCCTGTTGTTCCCTCCTGGTATACGGAGGCCTCGCTGGTGCTGGACCTCGACGGCAACCCGCAGCCGGTCATCGAGCGCGAGGAGAAGAGCGAAATGGCCGTCACGGTCGGCGCTGACGGGTTCTCCTATACCCGCAAATCCGACGACGGCGGCGCGCAGCAGGGTTTCAAGCTGGGAGCACAGCTGTAGCCATGCTGGACGACGCGACGATAGAGGCCATTGCCGACGAACTCGTGGAAGCCGGGCGCAGCCGTACCCCGGTTCCCCGGCTGACCGCACGCTACCCGGACATGACGGTGGAAGATTCCTACGCCGTCCAGCAGCTGTGGCGCCGCCGCAACGAGGAAGCCGGGCGGACCCTGGTGGGCCGCAAGATCGGCCTCACCTCCAAGGCGATGCAGGCGGCCACCGGCATCACCGAGCCGGACTACGGAGCCATCTTCGACGACATGGTGCTGGAAACCGGCTGCTCGGTGGAGTGGGAAAAGTACACGCATCCCCGGGTCGAGGTGGAACTGGCGTTCGTCCTGAAGTCCGCACTCAAGGGTCCGGGCTGCAGCATCTTCGATGTCCTGAACGCCACAGACTATGTGGTCCCGGCCCTGGAGATCCTCGATTCCCGGATCGAGATGGAAGGCCGGACCATCGTGGACACCATCTCCGACAACGCCGCGATGGGCGCGATGGTGGTGGGCGGCCGTCCGGTGAAACCCGACGCCGTGGACCTCCGCTGGGTCTCCGCCATCCTCTACAAGAACCAGACCGTTGAGGAGACCGGCGTGGCAGCCGGTGTGCTGGACCATCCGGCCAACGGTGTGCACTGGCTGGTCAACAAGATCGCCGCGCACGGCGATAACCTGAAGGCCGGTGACATTATTCTCGCCGGCTCGTTCACCCGGCCCCTCTGGGTGCACAGGGGCGACACCATCCACGCCGACTACGGACCCCTAGGAGCTGTCACATGCCACTTCCACTAGGCCCCACCTTCCGTGAAGCGCTGGCTTCATCAGACCGTCCGCTCGCAGGCATGTGGGTGTGCTCGGCGAGTCCGTTGATCGCCGAGCTGTGTGCAGGTTCCGGCCTGGACGTGCTCCTGGTGGACGCGGAGCACAGCCCCAACGGTCTCGAATCGGTTCTGGCCCAGGTCCAGGCGATCCACGGCTACCCCATCCACACCATGGTCCGGCTGCCCGTCAATGACACGGTGCTGATCAAGCAGTACCTGGACCTCGGGGTGCAGAACCTGCTGATCCCGATGGTCCATTCCGTCGCCGACGCCGAGGCTGCGGTGGCCGCCACCCGGTATCCGCCGGAGGGCGTGCGCGGGGTCGGCTCGGCGCTGGCCCGCGCGGCCCGGTGGAACCGGGTTCCCGACTACCCCGCGCGCGCCGGCGAAACAATCAGCGTGACGGTGCAAATCGAATCCGCAACAGCGGTCGAGGCCGTCGAGGACATCCTTAAGGTCGACGGGGTGGACGCCATCTTCATGGGACCCGCCGACCTCGCCGCGTCGATGGGCCTCCTGGGCCAGCAGGAGCATCCGAAGGTGCGTGCCGCCGTCGAACACTGCCTTGAGGCTGCCGTGCGGGCCGGCGTACCGGCGGGCGTGAACGCCTTCAACCCCGACACCGCGCAGCACTACCTGGACAAGGGGGCCCGGTTTGTCTTTGTGGGCGCGGACGTCCTGTTGCTGGCCCGCGGGTCGGAAGCCCTCGCCGCCCGGTTCATTCCCGCAACCCACGACGACGACGGCGCCACTACCCACGACGGCGACGGCGATCACACTACCCACGACGACGGCGGCAACTTCCGGCCCAGCTACTGACCCCATTTTCCCCGAACTTTCGGGCACCTCTGGCGGCTTCCGGGCGCCCGGAGTCACCGGACGTGCCCGAAAGTTCCGTCCGGCTAGCCGCGTTCCTTCAGCTCCGGGACCGGGGTCAGCGGCGGGCGCCCGTCGAGTACGGCAAGGATGTTGTCGACGGCGTGATCGACCATCCGCGCCCGGGTTGCCTCCGTCGCGGAGCCCACATGCGGCAGCGCGGCGATACGCGGATGCGTCAGCACGGGATGCTTTGGGTCCCGGAGCGGCTCGACGTCGAAAACGTCCAACCCCGCGGAGTGGATTTCACCGTCGTCGAGCGCCCGGAGCAGCGCCTCGGTGTCCACCACCGGTCCGCGCGCGGTGTTGATGAGCGTCGCGGTGGGTTTCATGAGGGCCAGTTCCGCAGCCCCGATCAGGTGCCGGGTCTCGGGGGTCAGCGGCACGTGCAGCGAGACAATGTCGGAGCGTTCCAGCAGCTCACGCCATTCGACGGCGGTCGACAGGTCCGTGGTGCCCGTGCGTGAGAGGCTGTGAAGCACCGTCATGCCGAATCCCGCCGCCCGCCGGGCAACCGCCTGCGCAATCTGCCCATAACCCGCCAACCCCAGAGTGGCTCCCGTGACGTCGAGGCCCAGGTGCTCGTCGAACCGCGCGCGTTTCCAGCGCCCCTCGTGGAGGTCCCTGGCGGCCGGGAACAGGAGGCGCCGCGCCAGGAGCATCAGGGCAAAGGTGGTGTCCGCCGTCGTTTCGTGGAGAACGTCGGGCGCGTTGGTGATCATCACCCCGGCCTCGAGCGCAGCACCGACGTCGACGGCGTCATAGCCGGCGCTGGGCAGGGCGACAATCCGCACGCTCCCCCTCACCGCCTCCAGGAACTCCCGGTCCACCTTCGCGTAGGGGGCCAGCACCGCATCGGCTCCCCGGGCGAGGTCCCGGAGCGCAACACCTGCGGCGGGCACGTCATCGTCATCCGGCCAGAGGACGACGTCGGCATGCTTCCGCAGCCGGTCGAGGCCCCCGCCCGGGAGGGATGAGCGCGTGACCGCCACCAGCGGCCGGTTTCCGGAACCGCTCATCAGGCGCTGAGGTCCTGCATCACCTTGTAGAGGTCGCTCTTCCCTTCGAACCCGATGCCCGGAAGGTCAGGCATCGTGATGTAGCCGTTCTCCACGGCCACGCCGTCCGGGAACCCGCCGAAGGGCTGGAACAGATCGGGATAGGACTCGTTGCCGCCAAGGCCCAGACCGGCCGCGATGTTCAGTGACATTTGGTGGCCGCCGTGCGGGATACAGCGGGACGCGGACCAGCCGTTCTCTTCGAGCATGGACAGGGTCCGCAGGTACTCCACCAGGCCGTAGCTGAGAGCGCAGTCGAACTGGAGCCAGTCCTTGTCCGGACGGAGGCCGCCGTAACGGATGAGGTTGCGGGCGTCCTGCATGGAGAACAGGTTCTCGCCGGTGGCCAGCGGTTTCGCGTAGACGGCGGCGACGTCGGCCTGCGCCTCGTAGTCCAGCGGGTCCACGGGTTCCTCGTACCAGAAGAGGTCATAGGCGGAGAGCGCTTCGGCGTATTCGATGGCGGTCTTGCGGTCGAACCGGCCGTTGGCGTCCACGGCAAGGCTCTGGCCGGGGCCGAGCATGTCGAGCACCGCCTCGATGCGCTGGAGGTCTTCGGCCAGCGGTGCGCCGCCGATTTTCGCCTTGACCGTGGTGTAGCCGCGGTCCAGGTAGCTCTGCATCTCGTCCCGCAGGCCCTGGATGCCGCGGCCGGGCTGGTAGTACCCGCCGGCGGCGTAGACAAACACCTTGTTGTCGGGTTGATTGTTCCCGTACCGCTCAGCGAGCAGCCGGAAGAGCGGCTTGCCCTCGATCTTGGCCACGGCATCCCAGATGGCCATGTCCAGGGTTCCGACGGCGACCGAACGCTCGCCGTGCCCGCCCGGCTTCTCATTGGCCATCATCACGTCCCAGATGAGCGACGGGTCAAGGTTGTCACCGGTCTCATCGAGCAGGTCTTCGGGGCGGGCCTCCATGATCCGGGGAACGATGCGCTCGCGCATAAGTGAACCCTGGCCGTACCTGCCGTTGGAGTTGAAGCCGTATCCGACAACCGGCTTTCCGTCCCGTTCAACGTCGGTGATCACGGCGACCAGGCTGAGCGTCATCTTCGTGAAGTCGATGAACGCGTTCCGGATGGAGGAACTGATCGGCAGGGTTTCTTCGCGGATCTCGACAATTCTCATTTTTCTGCTCCTGCAGGGCTGAGGGATTCGAAGGCGGTCACCAGGGCATCGGACACCTCGTCCGTGGTTGCGGTTCCGCCGAGGTCTGGGGTGCGGATGTCGGTCTCCGTGAGGACGTGTTCCATGGCGGCGATCAGATCCCGCCCGGCGTCCTCGTGGCCGAGGTGGTCCAGCATCATGGACGCCGCCCACACCTGGCCCAGGGGGTTGGCCTTGCCCTGCCCCGCGATGTCCGGAGCGGAGCCGTGAACCGGCTCGAACATCGACGGAAACTCCTTCTCCGGGTTCAGGTTGGCCGACGGCGCGATGCCGATGCTGCCGATGATCGCGGCTCCCAGGTCGGTGAGGATGTCACCGAAGAGGTTGGAGGCAACGACGACGTCGAAGCGCGCCGGATCGAGGACAAACAGCGCCGCGAGGGCGTCGATGTGGTACTCCGACACGGTGAGGTTCGGGTGGTCCTTGGCGAGGTCCCGCAGGATCTCGTCCCAGAACGGCATGGTGTGGATGATGCCGTTGGACTTGGTTGCCGAGGCGAGCTGGCCCTTGCGCTGCTCCGCGAGGTTGATGGCGTAATTCATCGCCCGCTCGACGCCGAACCGGGTGAAAATGGATTCCTGGATGGCCATCTCCTGCGGCATTCCGCGGTAGAGCCGTCCGCCGCTCTCGGAGTACTCGCCCTCGTTGTTCTCGCGGACCACCAGGAAGTCGATGCCTCCGGCCGGCACCTTCCGCAACGGGCTCTCGATGCCCGCGAGCAGGCGGACCGGCCGGAGGTTGATGTACTGGCGGAACGCCCGCCGGATGGGAATGAGCAGGCCCCAGAGAGAGACGTGGTCCGGTACTCCCGGGAAGCCCACTGCGCCCAGGAAAATCTGGTCGCATTCGGCGAGCTGTTCGATGCCGTCCTCCGGCATCATCCGGCCGGTCCGGGAGTAGTATTCGCAGCCCCACTCGAGCTCCTGCCAGTCGAAGCTGAAGCCGTAGCGCGTTCCGGCGAGTTCGAGGAGTTTCTGCGCCGGCGGCATCACCTCGGTGCCGATCCCGTCACCCGGGATGACGGCAATGCGGTAGCTGGGACTTGTCATGTACGTTCCTTTGATCGATCGGTGGTTTAGAGGGAGAGTTCCGGCAGGCTGACGAAGAGGACCTGGGTGAACGCGAGGTAGAACAGCACCACCACCACAACGGCCACGCCGAAATCGAGGAGCACGTTCTTCCAGGTGGGGCGGGAGGTGCGCATCATCACGGCGACCAGGGTGAAGAACAGGATACCGCCGTAGAGGTACCCGAGGATGGGCAGCGATGCCACCCAGGCAACCAGCAGAATGAGAGCCCGTCCCAGATCCTTGTAACCGAGCCGGCCGGTGTCATGCCAGCCGGTTTCACGGTTGCGCCACAGCACGCCGCGCGCCGCCAGCATCACACCGAGCATGCTCAGTGCAACCAGGACAGCATCCGGGAAGATCCCGCCGTATTCACTTGAGTACGACCGCTGGACCCAGAAAATCAGGCACACGACGAGGACGACGGCGCCGCCAATGATGTTTCCCATGATCAGTCGCCCTCCCCGGTGTCGGGACGTTGCGAGGCGGGAACGGCAGCCTGGCCGCCCGCC
>NZ_KI914589.1:15099-32482 GCF_000520475.1 Arthrobacter sp. 35/47 | reverse complement strand
CTGGCCGCCCGCCGTCGTCGTCTTGGTCCGCCGCTTCTGGATGAAGGGCCAGAGGATCGAGACCAGGCACATGGCGATCAGCACCAGGCTGATGGGCCGGGTGAAGAACGTAGTCCAGGGCATGTCCGCGCCTGAGGAGGTCAGCAGTCCCTGGACCAGTCCGGTCTCCGCTATGGTGCCCAGCACGAGCCCGAGTACGATCGACGCTCCGCCGATGCCCACCCGCTGAAGCAGGTAGGCGGCGACACCGAGCGCCAGCATGATGAACACGTCCACCACGGAGCTGCGGATGGCATAGGCGCCGATGATGGTCAGGACGGTGATCCCGGGGGCGAGGTAGCGGACGGGCAGCGCCATCACGCCACGCTGCAGGCCGCGGCCGGCGACCAGTCCCACCGGCACCATCATGACCGCAGAGACTGCCAGCGCAATGATGAAGGTGTAGACCAGCGGCCCGGAGGTGGTGAAGAGTTCGGCGCCGGGGCGAAGACCGTGAAGGAGGAGAACACCGAGAATAATGGCGTCCGGCGGTGTTCCGGGCACTCCCAGGGTCAGTGTGGGGATGAACCCGCCGCCGACCGTACCGTTATTCGCCGACTCGGAGGCGACGACGCCGTCGATCTCGCCCTTGCCGTAGGTTTCCGGGTGCTTGGAGGCGCGCTTGGCTTCGTTGTAGGCGACGAGGTTCGCCACGCTTCCGCCGGCTCCGGGAAGGATGCCGACGAAGGTGCCGATGATGCCCGAGCGGATCAGGTTGACCGGGCGGCTCAGGATCTCCTTCAGCATGCCACCGAGACGGTCTTTCTGCCGGGTCTCGTCGACCATGTGGGCGTCCCGCGTGCGCAGCGCAATGAGGCGGATGACCTCAGGAATGGTGAACAGGCCGATCAGTGCGGGCACCAGCGGAACACCGCCCTGCAGCATCGGTTCGCCAAAGGTGAAGCGGACGTCACCGCCCACCGGCGCAATGCCCACCGTGGCCAGGAGCAGGCCAAGTAGTCCGCCGATGAGTCCCTTGAGCAGCGAACCGGAGGCCAGGCTGGCGATGATGGTGAGACCGAAGACCGCCACCCAGAAGTACTCCTGGGGGCCGAACCGCAGCGAGAAGGACGCCAGGGGCGGGGCCAGGAAGATCAGGGCAATCACGCCGATGATCCCGCCGACAAAGGAGCCCATGGTGGCGCCGACAATAGCGAATTCGCTGCGTCCCTGGCGGGTGAGCGGGTAGCCGTCGAGCGCCGTCGCAATGGACGACGGTGTGCCCGGCGCATTGACCAGGATGGCGGTGAAGGAGCCGCCGTAGATGGCGCCCATGTAGAAGGCGCCGAGCAGGACCAACCCGGAGGTGGGGTCCATGGCGAAAGTGAAGGGGACCAGTAGGGCCACACCCATGGTGGCGCTCAGGCCCGGCATTGCCCCGAGGGCCATGCCGCTCAAGGTGCCGATCAGCACCAGGAGCAGCATGGACGGGGCAAGGTTGGCGAGCAGCCCTTGCCCGAGTACCTCGAACATTTACGGAACCAGTTCCAGCCGGGTCAGGAGATCCTCGTAGACGGCCTTGCGCTCCTCGGTGAGCTCGATGGCCTCTTCAGGTCCGAAGTTCTCCAGGACAAACGCCTGCTCCTCGAAAGCCTTCACCAATTCAGGATCCTGATTGACCTCTTCAAACGCGTCCGCAAGCTTCTGGACAATGTCATCCGGGGTGTCCATAGGGACCGAGACGCCACGGTAGGCGCCGTCGACAAGGTCATGGCCCTGTTCAACGAAGGTCGGGACATCCGGCAGGCCGGGCATCCGCTCCTCGGTGGCGACGGCGATGGCACGCACCTGGTCACCGAGCTGCGAGATCTGCGGTGAGTAGGACATCAGCGCGTCCACGTGTCCGCCGAGCAGGGCGGGAACAGCCGTGCCGGTACCCGAGAACGGGGTGTAGGTGACGTCAATGCCAGCCATATCGTTCAGCATGAGTGTGCCGATGTGGTTGGCGGAGAAGTCCCCGCTGCCGCCGACGGACATGGCGCCGGGATCCGCCTTGGCCGCCTCGATGAAGTCGTCCAGTGTCTGGATGTCACTGTCCGCCGGAACCAGCAGTGCGTTGGGAGTGCTCTGGAAGATGTAGACCTGCTTCAGATCCTCGGTCTCATAGCCGGCGTCGTCCCGCAGCATCGGCTGGAGGATGATGTGCGGCAGGTTGCTGCCCATGAACTTGTAGCCGTCCGGGGCCATCCGGGTGAGCTCGGACCAGCCCAGGGCGCCGCCGCCGCCGGGCTTGTAGGAGATGTTGACGGTCTGGCCCAGCACTTCGGCCAGCTTTTCCTGCTGCAGGCGTGCGGTGATGTCGGATTCTCCACCGGCATCGAACGGCAGGATGTATTCGAGGCGCTTCTGCGGGAACTCGTCCGCAGCGCCGCCACCACCGGCTTCACCGCCCCCTCCACCTCCTCCGCCACAGCCTGTCGCGGCGAGGGCGACGGCGATCATTCCGACGATGGATGCGAACGTACGGCGGCTTTTCATCTTTACCTCCATTGGTAAGAGTTGGCGCTTCGTTGGTGGTGCGGGGGTCTGTGTGGCCCGGGGAACACTCTCACCCTGCGGTGCTGGAGTGACTCAGATCACGGTTGTGTTCATACTGTTCACCGTTCAGTGAACCGTTCTTCAGGAATTCGATGACGGCGTCGGTGACCTCATCTGTGGTGGCGGATCCGCCGAGGTCCCTGGGGAGGACGCCGGCGGCGGTGGTGGCGCGGATTGCACGCGCCAGGTTTTCGGCCTCTGCGGTGAGGCCGAAGTGCTCCAGCATCAGGCCGGCGCTGGCAATGGCGCCGATCGGATTGGAGATGCCCTGGCCGGCGATGTCCGGTGCCGAGCCGTGGACCGGCTCGAACATGCTGGGAAAGCGCCGTTCAGGGTTGTAGTTGGCGCTGCTGGCGAGGCCGAGGCTGCCGGCAAGTGCGCTGCCGAGGTCCGAGAGGATGTCTGCGTTGAGGTTCGATGCGACAACAACCGAGAGTTCCTCCGGTTTCAGGACAAACTTCGCGGCCATTGCGTCCACCAGGACGCTCTCCGTCTCCACATCGGGGTAATCCTTCGCCACCCGCTTGAAGACGTCATCCCAGAGCACCATGCCGTACTGCTGGGCGTTGCTCTTGGTGACGCTGGAGAGTTTGCGGCGGTCGCGGGTGCGGGCGATGTCGAACGCGAACCGGATGATGCGCTCGCAGCCCACCTCGGTGAAGAGCGAGGATTGCACGGCGACCTCGCCGCCGTTTCCGCGGGCTCCGAGGTTGCGCCCGCCGAGGCCCGCGTACTCCCCTTCGCTGTTTTCCCGGACAACGATCCACTCCAGCTTGGTGTCATCCGCCTTGCGCAGCGGGCTGGTGACGCCGGGCAGGAAGTGGACGGGCCGGACGTTGGCCCACTGGTCGAAGCCCTGGCAGATCGCGAGGCGAAGACCCCAGAGGCTGATATGGTCCGGGACGGAGGGCCATCCGACGGCACCGAAGTAGATGGCATCGAAATCACGCAACTGGTCCAGTCCGTCGTCGGCCATCATGACGCCGTGCTCAGCGTAGTAATCGGAACCCCACGGGAACTCGGTCCACTCGAAAGCAAACGCTCCGTCGGAGTTCTTCGCCACGGCGTCGAGCACTTTCTGCCCTGCGGCCGTCACCTCCTGGCCAATACCGTCGGCGGGGATTGCTGCAATGCGAAAGGGCTGGGGGGTCATGCCTTCGACACTAGGTCACAGGGTGAGCCATGTCTCAGACTTTTCTCCTCTGCGGGCAATAGGAAATACCTATAGGTCCTTGCCAGAGATGTATTCACGGGTGACCCCCACGAAGGCCTCGGCCGCCGAGGTGAGCGGTCCGGCGGCCCGGTAGGCCAGCGTGACACGCAGGGTGGACGTGGGTTCCAGGCGCATGACGGCGGCTCCGCAACGCCGCGCAAGATCGGCCCAGGCCGCAGCCAGGATGGTGAGGCCTCCGCCTGCGAGGACGAGAGGCAGGAGGGTGGAGCGGTGCGCCACCTCCACGGCGATGTGGGCGTCCACGCCGGAAGCGAGGATCTCGTCCACCACATGCCGCATGACGCTTCCTGCCGGAGAGGTGATCAGTCGCTGGCCTGCCAGCTCGGAAGGATGCACCGTGGACCCGTCGGCGAACGGTTGTCCCGGCAGACCGATGAGCACCATCTCCTGATCCTCGAGCGTTTCCAGCCGGATACCCGGCGGCGGGGAAAAGGGGGCGCTGCCGAAGAGTCCGAGTTCGCAGGAGCCGTCAGACAACATCGCCATCACGTCTGCGCCCGTGTAGGCCGGCTGCGCGCTGATGGTCATTGCCGGAAAGAGCCGGCCGAACCGCACGGCCAGGGTGCTGAACGGTTCCACCGCCTGGGAAGGGAGCAGCGCTATGTCCACCTGCCCCACCTGCGCGCCCTTGAGTGAGTCCGCGGTGAACTTCACCGCGTCAAGGTCGCGCACGGCCCGCCGCGCCGGTTCGATCAGCGCCCGGCCTTCCGCGCTGACCACCACCTGCCGTCCCGTCCGGTGAAACAGCTGCACGCCAAGCTCACGCTCCAGTGCCAGCACGGCCTGCGAGAGTGAGGGCTGGGCAACCAGGAGGTGTTCTGCGGCGCGTCCAAAGCCGCCGTGGTCAACGACGCCAAGGAAGTACTTCAGATGCCGGATATCCATGCGTGCCTGCCGCTACCGGGAGAGGTGGTTCGGGAGGCTGCTGCCCGGGGCCTGGCCGCGGATCTCCAGCAGCTCACGGGCGTGGGCGGCGAGGCGCTTGTCCTCTTCGGAGCGTGGAACCCAGGGTGGTACGGGGACCGCTGTGCCCGTCTCGTCGCGGGCCACCATCACCGTGAGGCAGTAGGTGGTGAGCTGCATGTCTCGCCCGGTGGGCTTGCCGGAACGGACGTGCACCGCGATGTGCATGCCCTTGTTGCCCGTGTAGACCAGCCGCGCCTCCACCTCCACGAGATCGCCGATCAGCAGCGGACGGTAGAACCGCACTCCGCCGGAGAAGACGGCCACCGTGTCCTGGCCACAGTAACGGGTGGCGCACACGTAGGCGGCCTCGTCAATCCAGTCCATCACCGTGCCGCCGTGCACCTTCCCGCCCCAGTTGACGTCGGTAGGCGCGGCAAGGAAGCGAAGGGTCACCCGTTCGGCGGTGCCGGCGTCGGTATATTCCTGCCGTTTCATGGCGGCGACAATGGCGTCCCGCACCTCGATCCGCGCAACGGCATGGTCCCTCCGTTCGACCTCCTCGGGCGTAGAGGGCTCGAACTGCGGTACCGGCACCGGCTTGCCGTCCGGCCCCACTGCCACGAAGATCACGAGGCACTGGCTCCGCATGGTCGCTTCACCGCCCTGGACGTCCCCGGAGGAGACAACCGTCTGGATGTGCAGGGAGGACTTGCCGGTATAGACGATGGTGGCTTCAACCTCGACCATGTCGCCGACGTTCACCGGGTCCGCAAAATGGATGTTCCCGACGTACGCCGTCACGCAGTAGCTCTTGGCCCATCCCACGGCGGCGGCGTAGGCGGCCTTGTCCACCCACTCGAGTACCGTTCCGGCATCCACGGAGCCGCTGTGGCCGAGGTCCGTCGGGGCGGCCAGGAACCGCAGCGTCACTGAGTGGGGGTTGGGTCGGTCAGCCTTGTCGACGCGTCCTTGCGTCCTGTTATCCATGGTTGTTTACCGTATCGGAACCCGGAACTTTCGTGCAGTTATGGTGCTTTCGCGACGTCGGAAGCCACCAGAAATGCACAAAAGTTCCACCCCGAAACTCCAACGCAATTCTCAGGTTCCCGGTGTAGCGTGGCGCACAGGCCCGCCCCCCAGCACTCCACCGGAACGAGGAAGTTCACAATGACTCGTACAGGTCGAAAATCATGGCGTCAGTGGACTCCTGCTGCAATAGCCGCCGGAGCGGTCGGAGCAGCGGCGCTGGTGGCCCCGTTCTCCGCCAACGCAGCGGTTGACCTCCCGGACAAGACCGCCGCAGAGGTCCTCGCACTGGTTCAGGAGAAGGACGTCGATGCGTTCTCCGGCACCGTGGAACAGACCTCCAACCTGGGCCTCCCCGATCTCTCGGCCCTGGACGCGGCCGGCGGCGTGAACGGCTCGCCAAATGACGACGACGGCGGTGACACCTCCCCGGCCAGCGCCGCGATGGAACTGGTCACCGGCTCCCACACGGCCCAGGTGTACGTCAACGGTCCCGATCAGTCGCGCCTGCAGGTACTCGACCAGCTCGAGGAACGCAACGTCATCCGCAACGGAGATGAGCTCTGGTACTACAACTCCGATGAGAATGAGGCCCTCCACGCCACCCTCGGGGATCATGAGAAGCCCGACGGCGGCACCCAGGCACCGCACGACCTCGCCGCCCACTTCCTCGAGAAAGTCGACCCGTCCACGGAAGTCACCGTCGGTTCCGACCGCATGGTCGCCGGCCGTGCGGTCTACGACCTCATCCTGACGCCCCGCTCCGCGGACACCCTGGTGGGCTCGGTCACCGTAGCGGTCGACGGCGAAACCGGACTTCCCCTGGGCGTCACCGTGGCAGCGGCCGGCAGCAGCGACCCGGCCTTCAGCTCCGCATTCACCGACATCAGCTACGAAGCACCCGATAAAAGCCTGTTCGCCTTCACCCCGCCGGACGGTGCAACCGTCACGGAAGTGGAACCGAAGGATCACCAGCGCGGTGAGCACACGCATAAGGAAACCGCGGAAGCAGAGAAGCCGACCGTCATCGGCGAAGGCTGGGACGCCGTCGTCGTTGTTCCTGCCGGGCAGCAGCAGATTCCGGCAGAACTGGCGCAGCTCAGCACCCCGGTCGACGGCGGGCAACTGCTGTCCACCACCCTGGTCAACGTGCTTCTTGCCGACGACGGACGCATCCTCGCCGGCTCCGTCACGGTTGAACGCCTGCAGGCAGTAGCCGCCGGACAGTGAGCGGGGCCGCCGACCTCGTCATCGAGACCACCGGCCTGACCAAGCGGTTGGGCGGACGGAGCGTGCTCAACGGGATTGATCTCGCGGTGCCGCGCGGCTCGGTGTTCGGCTTCCTGGGCCCCAACGGTTCCGGGAAGACCACGACCATCCGGATCCTGCTGGGCCTGGCCTCAGCCACCTCCGGAGACGTCCGGGTACTCGGCGAGTCCATCCCGCGGGCGCTGCAGCAGGTCCTCCCCCGGGTCGGTGCGCTGGTGGAGGGCCCGGGTTTCTATCCGTTCCTCTCCGGCACCGCGAACCTGCTCCGGCTCGACGCCGCCGACCGCTACGTTTCCCCCTCGACCCGCCGGCAGCGCGTCGACGCGGCGCTCGAGCGGGTGGGGCTCTCCCAGGCGGCGGGGAAGAAGGTAGGCCGTTACTCGCTCGGCATGAAGCAGCGCCTCGGGATCGCGAACGCCCTCCTCACGCACCGGGACCTGATCGTTCTCGATGAACCGACCAACGGCCTCGATCCGCAGGGCACCCGCGAGGTCCGCCACCTCGTCCGCTCCCTGACGGAGGAAGGAACCACGGTCTTCGTCTCGAGCCACCTGCTGACGGAGGTCGAGCAGATCTGCTCCCACGCCGCCGTGCTCAGCGCCGGTTCCCTCGTGGCCCAGGGCAGCCTGGAGGAACTGCGCCGGGCCGGCGAACCCCGCCTCCGCGTGGTCACCCCTGACGTGCCGCAAACTCACACTGTGCTGCGCCGGCTCGGAACAACACCCGACGACGACGGCGCCTCCCCCGGCGCGCACATCATCACCGCGCCCCTTCCGGACGGCGTGACGCCGGACCGGATTGTGCGGGAACTCGTTGAAGCCGGCGTCCGGGTGAACGGTTTCAGCGTCGATCAGGCCGGCCTTGAGGACCTCTTCGTGGCGCTGACCGGGGAGGGGTTCGACGTTGTCCAGTAAGACGTTGTCCAGTAGCACGGCGTCACGGAAGTCCGTCGGGTGGCGGTTCCTCGGGTCGGAGCTGTCCGTCCTCTTCCGGCGGCGGCGCACCTGGGCCCTGCTTGCTGCGCTTGCGGCGATCCCGGTGTTGATCGCCGTCGCAGTGAAGCTGTCATCCGGACCGCCGCGCGGGCGCGGGCCGGCCTTCCTGGACCAGGTGAGCCAAAACGGACTGTTTGTCGCCGTCGTCGCCACCATCGTGGCCATTCCGCTGTTCCTGCCGCTGACCGTCGGGGTGGTGGCAGGTGACACCGTCGCCGGTGAGGCGAGCACCGGCACGCTGCGGTATCTCCTCATGTCGCCCGTGGCGCGCGGACGGTTGCTGGCAGTGAAGTACGCGGGCGCCGTCGTCTTCTGCCTGGCGGCGACGTTCACCGTGGGCTTGGTGGGCACTCTCATGGGCGCGCTGCTGTTCCCGGTGGGGCCGGTGACCACCCTGTCCGGGACCAATATCGACGTGACGGAGTCGCTGGTGCGCATTGCGCTGGTGTGCCTCTACGTGACGCTGTCCCTGCTGGGGCTGTGCGCCGTCGGGCTCTTTATGTCAACGCTGACCGACGTCCCGGTCGGAGCGATGGCCGCAACCGTGGTGGCGTCGGTGGTCAGCCAGGTGGTGGGGCAGCTGCCGCAATTGGAGTGGATCCATCCGTGGCTGCTGACCCACTACTGGCTCGGTTTTGCGGACCTGCTGCGAGATCCGGTGGTGTGGGACTCCTTCGCCGCGAACGCCGTGCTGCAGGCGGGCTACATCGTGGTGTTCGGCGCCCTCGCCTACGGCCGCTTCAGCACCAAGGATGTGCTCGCGTAGCCGACGTGTGCTGGCGCCGGCTGCTCCAATGGTGAAAGGATCGCACCCATGACCGACAACGCCGCTGAGAACACCCACGAGCACCCCGAGGATCCCCGCGAGGAAGTTCTCGAACCCAAGCCGCACGCAGGGCATGCCTCTAACATCCGTGAACAGCAGGGGACGCACGAGGCCGGGGCGGCTCCGGCAGCCTACGTTGGCGGCGACGAACCCGGAGAAAAACCGGAAGACGCCGCCGACAACTCAGGCCACTGGGACGAGATGGGCCGGGAAAACCCGGTGAAGGAACCCGGGAACGAGGAAAGCTGAGCGGTAAACGCTAGACCAGTGCGCCGTCCAGGACGGTCACTGCAACATCGTTTGAGCTGTGGTTGTACCGGAAGGTGACCACACCGCCGTCGTGCTGGAGGACGTGGTTGGCGCCGTTCCGCACGCCGAACGCGCCGTAGTTCTCTTCCCATGAGCGGTCGATCGCGACCTTGTACTCGTACGTGCCTGCGGGCAGCTGGGCGGTGAGTTCCCAGCGCTGCGATACGGGGCTGTACGCCATCTGGACCTGATCCGCGGCCGCCGACCAGTCCTCGGCGCCCAGACGGTGACCGAAGCTGCCGGCGAGCGCAACGGCGTCGGGCGCGGTGGCGTAGCGTGCGCCCTCCTCGGTGACGGTCCACCCGGTGCGGCCCTTGAGGATGAAGCCTTCCTTGACCAGCGTGGCGGTGGCGGCCGAGAGGCGCTTGACGCCGCGGGCAACGCCGCCGCTGAGAACTTCGCTCTCCCACTCGCTCAGCGGAACGCGGGCAACCGCTGCTGCCAGCACCTCCGTGCCTTTAACGGGCGCTCCGGGCTGCTCGGCCAGGATCTGGACGATGGCCTTCAGGCGGGCTGCGGTGTTGTCTTGGGCACTCATGTGTGGACCTCTCGATTTGCTGTACTTCCGAGAAAATTTTGACAGCGCATCCCGGCATTGCCGGGGAGCCCGCGCGCGGCCCGGCATGTCGTGTCGAATTGTGACTGACGGCCCCCGGGCCCCTTGCGTCTAATTTCACTGGGTGAGAAAGATATTTCGTGAAACCTATGGTGTAGGTCACAACGCGCTGCTAACGTGATACCTCGAAGCCAACGGCGGGCTCCTTCTTCGGAGCTATCTACCAGGTGGACCTGCAAATCCCCATACCGCAGCAGTCTGGTCGCAGAACACCGTCTTCTAGTTGGCGTCCGTGGACTCGAGCGATTGCTGCCCCACATTCGGGAGCATCTCCATGACTACCACCACCAAAGAAGAGCAGTTCCTCTCCAAGGCCATTTCCCTGGCGACCGACAACGTTCACAATTCCGGCGGTCCGTTCGGCGCGCTGATTGTGACACTCGACGGGCGCTCCTTCGAGGGCGCCAACCGGGTTACCGCCAACAATGATCCGACGGCGCACGCGGAGGTCATGGCCATCCGCAACGCGTGCGCTTCCCTTGAGACGTTCGATCTCTCCGGCAGCACCCTCTACACCAGCTGCGAACCGTGCCCGCTGTGCCTGTCGGCCGCACTCTGGGCCCGGGTGGACGCCGTCGTATTCGCTGCTGACCGGAACGACGCCGCCAGGGCCGGATTCGACGACGCCGTGTTCTACGACTACTTCGCTACCCCTGTGGAGGACCGGTCGATGCCGGTGCGCCAGTACAAGCTGACGACGTCGGCTCCGGTCACCGCGTCCACGCCGTTCGAGGCGTGGAACTCCCTCACCGCCCGCGTGGATTACTAGGAGAACGCCATGGCAATCCTGACCGACACCGGCAGCCACCCCGAGCCCGGCCGCCCCACAACCCGCCGCCCCGTCCAGCCCGGGAATCTCAGCCAGCTGGACCGTTTCTTCAAGATCACCGAGCGCGGCTCCACGCGAAGCCGTGAGGTCCGCGGCGGCTTTGTCACCTTCTTCACCATGGCGTACATCGTCATCCTGAACCCGCTGATCCTGGGCGGATTCAGCCCCGACGCCGCCCCCTTGGATGTTGAGGGCGGCTGGCTCCAGGCAACGCAGATCGCCGCGGTCACAGGGCTGACCGCCGGGGTCATGACCATCCTCTTCGGGGTGGTCGCCAACCTGCCGTTCGGCATCGCCGCCGGCCTGGGCATCAACTCGTTCCTCGCTGTCTCCGTGGTTGGCGACGTGACGTGGGCTGAAGCCATGGGCCTGGTGGTCATCAACGGCCTGCTGATTGTACTGCTGGCCGTGACCGGCGCCCGGACGGCGATCTTCAACGCCGTTCCGCGCCAGCTGAAGGCGGCGATCACTGTGGGAATCGGACTCTTCATCGCCTTCATCGGCTTTGTGGACTCCGGCTTTGTGACCCGGACCGCCGGCGGTCCACCGGTTCAAATGGGCGACGGCGGATCCATCACCACGGTTCCGACCCTGGTGTTCATTGTTGGCCTGGTGACCATGGGCATCCTGATCGCCCGGAAAGTGCAGGGCGGGCTGCTCATCGGGATCATTGTCACCACGGTGATCGCCATCGTTGTCGAGATGTCGTTGCGGCTCGGGTCAGGCGGCCCGGACAACCCGGCCGGCTGGCATCTGAACGCGCCGGTCATCCCCTCGAACATCGTGTCGCTGCCGGACTTCAGCCTGGTCGGCGCCTTCGACCTGTTCGGGGCGTTAGACCGCATCGGCGCACTTGCTGCCACCATGCTCGTGTTTACCCTGGTGTTCACCAACTTCTTCGATGCCATGGGGACCATGACCGGCCTCGCGAAGCAGGCCGGGCTGACTGACAAGCGGGGTAACTTCCCGAGGCTGAAGTCCGCACTCGTGATCGAGGGTGTCGGTGCTGTTGCCGGCGGCGGCTCGTCGGCATCATCCAACACGGTCTTCATCGACTCCGCTGCAGGAATCGGCGAGGGGGCCCGCACCGGGCTGGCATCCGTGGTGACCGGTTCGTTGTTCCTGGCGGCCATGTTTTTCACTCCACTGACCGCAGTGGTGCCGCTGGAGGTAGCGGCGGCGGCCCTCGTCGTCGTCGGTGCCATGATGGTTGCGCAGATCCGGGAGATCGACTTCCGGAACTTCTCGATCGCGCTCCCGGCGTTCCTGACCATCGTGACCATGCCGCTGACCTACTCGATCGCCAACGGGATCGGCGCAGGATTCATCAGCTGGGTCATCATCCGCGCATCGTCCGGCAAGGCACGCAAGATCCACCCGCTGCTCTGGGTGGTGGCGGCCGGGTTCCTGGTCTACTTCGCCCGCGGACCGATCACGGTGTGGATGGGCGGGTGAGCACGCCGGCGCTGTAACGTGGGCGCCATGCCCATCAGATTCGAGAACGTAGGCATCGCGGTCCGCGATCTCGAGGCGGCGATCGCCTTTTTCACCGACCTCGGACTGACCGTTCTCGGCCGTGACTCGGTCAGCGGAGAGTGGGCTGACACCGCCGTCGGTCTCGACGGGAATCATGCCGACATCGCCATGCTGGCCACACCGGACGGGAACGGTCGCATCGAGCTTTTTGAATACCTTCACCCCGATGCGATCGAGACGGAGCCCACCCGGCCCAACGACATCGGGATGCATCGCATCGCGTTCTCGGTGGACGACATTGAAGAGGCGCTTGGGGTAGCAGCGAAACACGGTTGCTACCCCTTGCGCGGCGTGGCAACCTACGGTGACGTCTACAAGCTCACCTACGTCCGCGGCCCCAGCGGCATCCTCGTCATGTTCGCCGAGGAACTGAGCAGGAGCTGACCGGGGCGCGGTCGGTTTTCGAACTTCTCACAGTGGTGGGCCAAAGCGGTGGGCGAAAGGTAACGCGGCAGGACTCCGCGGGAAACGTGGCCGAAATACCGGGTCAATAGCGTCTTCCCATGCTGCCCGGCCCGGACTGCATGGAACCGAGACCCCCGGAGCCCATCCCTATGTCCTATGTGAAGCCCAGTGACCTGATCACAACGATGATCGACGCAGGCGAGTCGAAGATCTTCATGTCCACCCGGGACACGGTAGTGCGCGCGGCGATGGCCGGCGCACTGCTGTCCCTGGCGGCTGCGTTCGCCGTCACGGTGAGCGTGACCACCGGCATCCCGCTGGCGGGGGCGATCCTCTTTCCCGTCGGGTTCATCCTGCTCTACCTGCTGGGCTATGACCTGCTGACCGGGGTGTTCGTCCTGACGCCCCTTGCGCTGCTGGACAAGCGCCCCGGCGTCACGGTGCGCGGCGTCCTCCGCAACTGGGGCCTGGTGTTCGTGGGGAACTTCATCGGAGCGTTCACGGTGGCCGTGCTGATGGCGATCGTGGTGACCTTCGGTTTCGCCATCCCGCCGAATGAGGTGGGCGTCGCCATCGGTCACATCGGCGAGGGGCGCACGCTGGGCTATGCCGAGCATGGCGCCGCCGGGATGCTGACGCTGTTCGTCCGCGGCATGCTGTGCAACTGGATGGTGTCCATCGGGGTCGCAGGCGCCATGATGGCCAAGGACGTGCCCGGGAAGGTGATCGTCATGTGGATGCCGATCATGCTCTTCTTCTTCATGGGCTTCGAGCACTCGATCGTCAACATGTTCCTGTTCCCGTCAGGCCTGCTGCTCGGCGCCGAGTTCACCATCCTGGACTACCTGGTCTGGAATGAAATCCCGACGGTGCTCGGCAACCTTGTGGGCGGCCTGCTGTTCACGGCGCTTCCCCTCTACGTCACCCACGCCCGGACAAAGGCACCCTCCAACGCCGCGGTTCTTCCGACGGCGGACGACGTCGAACGCATTGAAAGCGGGATCCGCAACTAAGGTTGCGTCCCGCCGAGCGGGTACGGCGGTGTTAGTCCGCCCACTTACCGGCCATCTTATTATGAGTAACTCATAACAACTGCTAGCGTGGAAGCCGCAGGACCGCCTGAGCGCCAGGCGCCCACCCGCTTCTTCCCCTTCCGGCAGCGTCGCCTCCTCGGACGCCGCGCCCGGCCATGACAGCACTCGCGTCGTCCTCCTTCAGCCTGAACACACCGTTCAACAACCAGGAGATGACATGACACTTCTCGCGAACCGTCCCGTTGAAACCGTTGATACCCAGTTCCCCGAACAACTGCCACCGAACGGCGGCACCTATGTGACAACGCGTACGCGTCCGGTGATCACCGGCAGCTATGTCACAACGGAGAACGGCGGAACCGTGCCCGCAGGAGCGATCCGCGGCCGGTATGTCTCCCTCGGCCACCGTCAAGGTTTCGGTGACCGTGAGGGCAGGTACACCGACCGCGGCTAACGCTTGCCCTGCGCCCATTAGGCGGGCCGGTTAGCGGGAGGAGAGCCGCCGCAGCAGGTCCGCCGCCGCGCTCACCGCGATCACGGCCGGCGCCTTACCCGTCACTTCCGGCAACCCGATCGGGCACTGGATCCGGCCGATCTCAGTCTCGGAGTACCCTTCCGCCGCCAGCTTCTGCCGGAACCGCGACCACTTGGCCTTCGACCCGATCAGCCCCACACTGCCCAGATCACCCCGGCGCAGCGCGGCATCGCACAGCAGGAAGTCCTCCGAGTGGTCGTGGCTCATGATGAACACGTGCGCACCGGCAGGCAGTTCACCCAGGAATGAGTCCGGCACCGGCGTGTGGACGGCCTGCACGGACGCCACCCCGTAGATGACATCCGCCAGCCGCTCCGGCAACAGCTGCTCAGCCCGGCTGTCCACCAGCAACAACCTCAGCGGCAGCCTGGATAGAACCCTTCCGAGCTCATACCCAACATGCCCGACGCCGAACACCGCCACCGTAGGCAGTGACAGGAACGGTTCAAGCAGCACCCGGACCTTTCCGCCGCAGCACTGCCGCCCATGCTGGGTCACCGCGTGCTCGTTCAGCGAGAACTCGACGTTCTCCGCGGACGAGACACCGGCCGCCATCATCTCCCGCGCCCGGTCGATCACCGTCGCCTCAAGGTTCCCGCCGCCGATGGTCCCCCAGGTGGAAGAAGCACCGACGAGCATCTTCGCCCCCGCCTCCCGCGGCGAATGCCCGCGCACCTCCGACACGGTCGCCAGCACCCCCGGCAGGCCCGAGGACCTCAGGTGCTGCAGCGCCTCCAGCCAGTCCATCTCAACGCACTGAACCCGAAGCGGAGGGCACAAGATCCTCCGAAGAGGCAGCAGACGACGACGGCGCAGACACCCGTTCGATCGCCCAGAACACTGCTTCCGGAGTGGCGGGGCTGGCGAGCTCCACGGCAACATCACCCGGCCCGAACGCGGAAACCGCCTGGCGCAACGCCTCCCGCACACTGAACGCCAGCATCAGCGGCGGCTCGCCCACGGCCTTCGACCCGTACACCACGCCGCTTTCGGTGGCCCGCTCAAACAGGTGGACGTTGAACTCCTCGGGCATCTCCGAAAAGCTCGGCAGCTTGTACGTGCTCGCCGACTGCGTCGTAATGCGCCCGCGGGAGGGACCATCCGAGGCGTCCCACCGCAGGTCCTCGAGCGTCAGCCACCCGGCGCCCTGAACAAACCCGCCCTCGATCTGCCCGACGTCGATCATCGGCGAGAGGCTGTCGCCGACGTCGTGCACAATGTCCGTGCGCAACTGGCGGTAGGCACCCGTGAAGCGGTCGACTTCCACCTCGGTGACGGCCGCGCCGTAGCTGAAGTACTTGAACGGTTCGCCCTGCATCCGGGTGCTGTCCCAGTGCAGGCCCTCGGTCCGGTAGTAGCCGGCGGCCCAGAGGGAGACCCGCTGGAAGTACGCGTCGCGGGCCAGTTCGGCGAAGCTCAGCGACGAGTCGTGGAACCCAATCCCGGTGACCTTGCCGGCGTCGAACCGCACGTCGTCCGGGTGGATGTTGAGCTTCCGGGCAGCGACCTCCGCCAGCCGGGAGCTGATCTGCTCGCAGGCGTTCTTGATCGCGCCGCCGTTGAGGTCCGCCCCGGAGCTCGCCGCCGTCGCCGACGTGTTGGGCACCTTGTCCGTCCGCGTCGGCGCCAGCCGCACCGAGGAGAGCGGGACACCCAAAGCCGTCGCCGCCACCTGCCGCATCTTGGTGTGCAGGCCCTGGCCCATCTCGGTGCCGCCGTGGTTGATCAGCACCGACCCGTCCTTGTACACGTGCACCAGCGCGCCCGCCTGGTTGAACGCGGTCAGGTTGAAGGAGATCCCGAACTTCACCGGCGTCATACCGAGCGCCCGCTTGGTGTGCGGGTGCGACGCATTGAACGAAGCAATCCCCTCCCGGCGCCGGGCGATGTCGGAGCGGTCCTCCAGCGACCGCCAGATCGCCTGCAGCCGCTCGGCGTGCCGCACCGGCTGCCCGTACGGCGTGCTCTGTCCCGGCTCATAGAAATTACGACGGCGGAGCTCGCTGGGATCCAGTCCCAGCAGCGGTGCGCACCGGCCGAGCAGGTCCTCGATCACGAGCATCCCCTGCGGACCGCCGAACCCGCGGAACGCCGTCTGCGACGTCTTGTTGGTCTTCGCGATCCGGCCGTGCACCTCGATGTTCGGGATGTAGTACGCGTTGTCGATGTGGCACAGCGCCCGTGCCAGGACGGGTTCGGAGAGGTCGAGGCTCCAGCCGCCGTCGCTCGTCAAGGTGGCCTTCAGGGCAAGGAGGCGGCCGTCGTCGTCGAACCCTGCTTCCCAGCGTGCGTGGAACGGGTGCCGCTTTCCGGACATGGTGATGTCCTGGGTGCGGTTCAGTCGCAGCCGGACGGGCCGGCCGGTGAGGGTGGCGCCGAGCGCCGCGATGGCCGCCCAGCCGTGGGGCTGCATCTCCTTGCCGCCGAATCCGCCGCCCATCCTCAGGCACTGCACCGTGACGTCGTGGTTGGCGAGGTTCAGCACGTGCGCAACGATTTCCTGGGTCTCGGACGGATGCTGCGTGCTGCACTGGACGAAGACCTGCCCGCCCTCGTCGAGGTAGGCGAAGGACGCGTGGGTTTCGAGGTAGAAGTGCTCCTGCCCGCTGAACTGGAATTCGCCGCTGAACCGGTGCCGCGCCTTTTCCAGGGCCTTGTCCGGCTCACCGCGGGCAACCGTGGGGCGGTTCCCCTGGAAGCTTTCCGCCTCGATGGCCTCCTCCAGCGTCACGATGGAGGGCAGCGGCTCGTAGTCCACCTCCACCGCCTCGGCACCCAACCGTGCGGCCTCCAGCGACTCTCCCAGCACCCAGCACACGGCATGGCCGTAGAACATGACCTCGCTGGGGAAGAGCGGTTCGTCGTGCTTGATGCCGGCGTCGTTGACGCCTGGAACGTCCGACGCCGTCAGCACCCGCACCACGCCCGGCACCTTCAGCGCGGGTCCGGTGCGCAGGTCCAGGATGCGGGCATGCGCGTGCGGGGCCTGAACAGGCCACGCGTGCAGCACGTTGGAGCTGCGGACAATCAAATCGTCCGTATATAACGCGGTGCCGGTGACGTGCCCGGCCGCACTCTCATGCGATACCGGAATGCCCACCACGGGGTTCACGGGGCGGTCTGCGAGCGATTTCACCTGGCCACCTCCAGCTCTTCGGCGTTCTCGGCATGGAATTTCAGCAGCGCCTGCCTCAGCATCGCCGACCGGTAGAGCGAGCTGGCCCGCATGTCATCGATTGGCGTGCCTTCACCGGCCATTACCGCGGCAGCGGCGGCTACCGTCTCC
>NZ_KI914589.1:7174-14999 GCF_000520475.1 Arthrobacter sp. 35/47 | reverse complement strand
TCCGGCGTCCAGGGCCGGCCGACCAGTGCCTCTTCCGTTGCCAGGGCGCGGATCGGCGTGGCTGCCACACCCCCCAGACCGATGCGCACGGAGCGTACGACGCCGGCACTCAGCTGCAGTGCGATAGCGACGGACACGCTGGAAATGTCATCGAAGCGCCGCTTGGCGATCTTGTAGAACGCGGTGCTCTCGGCGAGCGGGAGCGGAATCCGGATGGCGCGGAGCATCTCATGGGGCTTGCGCACGCTCTGGCGGTAGCCGGTGTAGTACTCCGACAGCGGCACCTCGCGCTCTCCCTCTGTGGAGGACAGCACAACCCGGGCATCCAGCGCCAGGAACACGGGCGCGGAATCGCCGATGGGCGAGCCGGTGGAGAGGTTACCGCCGAAGGTCGCCGCGTTGCGGATCAGGCGCGAGGCGAACTGCGGGAACAGGTGGCCCAGCAGCGGGATCCTGCCCTCGAGGGCGCGCTCCACTTCGGAAAGCGTCAGGGCCGCGCCGATGTCGATGGAATCGGCACTAAACGTCAACCCACGGAGTTCCTCGAGCCGGTCGATGGCCAGAACCAGCGGCGGCCGTGAGTGCCGGAGGTTGACCTCGACGCCGAGGTCCGTGGCACCGGCAACCAGCTTCACGTCGGAGTTCTCCTGCAGGGCTGCGTGCACCTCGTCCAGGGACTGCGGACGAAGGAACTCCGCCTCACCGCTGACCCGGGTATGCCTCGGCGCAGGCGCGGGGCGATTCTGCCGGTCGAGCAGCGGATCACTTTCCAGGGGTTGGTCCAGCGCGTACGCGGCGTCCCGGATGGGACGGTAACCCGTGCACCGGCACAGATTGCCGCTCAGCGCGTGCAGGTCGAATCCGTTGGGCCCGCACTCGTGGTCGGTAGCGTGTTCCTCGCCGACGACGGCTGTTCCGGTTTCCCGGTCTTCTTGAGCCGACGAGCGCTCCGGCCGGTAGTACTCCGCTGCCATGGAGCAGATGAAACCGGGGGTGCAGTAACCGCACTGCGAGCCGCCGCGGTCGGCCATCTCCCGCTGCACCGGGTGCAGGTCCTCGGGTGCGCAGGCGTCGGAGACGTTGCCCAGCCCCTCGGCGGTGATGATCTCCTGACCGTCGAAGGCAAGTGCCGGCGGAAGGCACGCGTTGACCGAGGTCCATCTACTCCTCTCGGGGCCGTCTGGCCTGGCCACGAGGACGGCGCAGGCGCCGCATTCCCCTTCCGCGCAACCCTCCTTGGAGCCGGTAAGGCCCTCATTCCGTAACCAGTCGAGTAATCGAGTGGAGGGGTTTGTTCCGCTGCAGTCCCGGACCTTGCCGTTGACGGTTACCTTGATTCCGTCCATTGTTCACGCTCCCGTACTAACCGGACCGACGCGCCAACCGAACAGTGTGGGGATCCCGGACCGCGTGGAAGGTCCGTGCCACAGTGTTCGTTACGTAGTTTCGGTGTGACCTAGCGTACACCCATTCCGTGGAATTGTGTTTCCACAATGCGGGATAAGCTCGCGCAAGTGTCCGGACTCCGGGGGACATGGCAAGGAACCCCCGGAAGGGATTCGGAGGCCCATGTGCTGCTAATGAAAACAGCAGATGCGAAAGGCGCATCACGCCCGGCCTCCGGAATCCCATCGAGGGGCTCCTTGCAACAATTTTCCGCCCGGGCCTCAGGCGTTGTCAACGGGAGGATGCAGCGGATGCGCGCCGCCGTTCCGGCGGCATACCGCGCGGGATTACCAGCGGGACGGGATCCCGTAGCCTCCGCGGTAGAACAGCAGCGGATCCTCATCGACGCCCTCGTCCAGCGCGTGCACCAGCGCCGCCACAATGGTGTGGTCACCGCCGTCGTACTCTGCCCAGAGTGTGCAGTCCGCCCAGGCGATCCCGCCGTCCAGAATGGGGGCGCCGGAAGGCGCAGGCGACCACCGGACGCCGGCAAAGCGGTCCGCCCCGGACCGGGCGAAAGCGTTGCTGATGTCCCTTTGCTCCACGGAGAGGACGTTGATGCAGAAACTGCCGGCCTGGCGGATCAGGGGCCACGTGGTGGAAGTCCGGGCAGGGTTGAAGCTGACCAGCGGCGGGTCCAGGGACAGGGAGGCGAAGGACTGGCAGGTAAATCCAACGGGGCCGTCGTCGGTCAGGGCGGTCACCACGGTGATGCCGGAGCAGAATTTGCCCAGCACCTCGCGCTGTGTCTTGCCACTTTTTGTCGGCGGTTCCATGCGGAAATCCTCTCGGCCGGCCCGTGACCGGCATTGCATATCCATAACACTCTCAACTGTTACCGGTAAGGCGTGCAGTTCTTTACCTCACGTTTCGCTTCCTTCACTGGTCTCCGGGGTGGACGCCCATACTGGGAAAAAGCCGCCAGCTTCAAAGGAGACCCCATGGCAACCACTGACGGAACCCGCCGGCACGTCCGCTTCAACGCGTTCGACATGAACTGCGTGGGGCACCAGTCCCCGGGCATGTGGCGCCACCCGGATGACCAGTCCTGGCGGTACAAGGACATCCGCTACTGGGCGGACCTGGCGAAGACACTCGAGAAGGGCCTCTTCGACGGCATCTTCATTGCCGACGTGCTCGGAACCTATGACACGTACGGCTCCTCCAACGCCTCCGCCCTCCGGGAGGGGACCCAGGTCCCGGTCAACGACCCGTTCCTCCTGGTCTCCGCCATGGCCGTAGTCACCGAGAACCTCGGCTTCGGCGTCACCGCCGGCACCGCGTATGAGCACCCGTACCCGTTCGCACGCCGCCTCTCCACCCTGGACCACATCACCAACGGCCGCTTCGGCTGGAACGTGGTCACCGGCTATCTCCCCTCCGCCGCGCGCAACATGGGCAATGAGGACCAGCTTGAGCACGATGAGCGCTACAACCACGCCGATGAATACCTCGAGGTGGTCTACAAGCTGCTCGAGGGCTCCTGGGAGGACGACGCCGTGGTCCGCGACCGCGAGCGCGGCATCTTCACCGACCCGGAGAAGGTGCACGAGATCCGCCACGAGGGCAAGTACTTCAAGGTGCCCGGCATCCACATCAGCGAGCCCTCACCCCAGCGCACCCCCGTGATCTACCAGGCCGGGGCGTCTTCCCGCGGGATCGCGTTCGCGGCCGGGAACGCGGAGGCCATCTTTGTCGCCTCCCCCACCAAGGACATCCTGAAGGACACGGTGACGAAGATCCGCGACGCCGTCGAGGCCGCCGGCCGGGACCGGCACTCCGTCCGGATCTACACCCTGCTCACCGTGATCACGGACGAGACCAGCGAGGCCGCGCACGCCAAACACGAGGAGTACAAGCAGTACGCCAGCAACGAGGGCGCGCTGACCCTGATGTCCGGCTGGATGGGCATCGACCTGTCCGAGTACTCCCTCGATGACCCGATCGGGGAAGTGAAGTCCAATGCCATCCAGTCGACGGTGTCCAACTTCCAGAAAGTGAACGACGACGGCAAGCCCTGGACCGTACGTGACATCGCCGAATCGGCGAGCATCGGCGGCCTTGGACCGCGCCTGGTCGGTTCCGGGGCGGAAGTCGCCGAGGAGCTCATCTCCTGGGTGGACGAGACCGACGTCGACGGCTTCAACCTGGCCTACGCCATCACGCCCGGCACATTCGAGGACATCGTGAAGTACGTTGTGCCGGAACTGCAGAAGCGCGGCGCCTACCAGACCGAATACGCGCCCGGAACGCTGCGGAACAAGCTGTTCGGCAAGGGCGACAAGCTTCCCGAGGACCACAAGGGCAGCGGGTACCGCATCGGAGCCGCTGCCCGGCAGGCGTAGCCCGGCAGGTGTAGGGCGGTAGAGCCCGCCTACACGCCGACCTTCGACAGGATCGCCGCCAGCGCGGCCTGCACGCCGGTGGAGAGGGTCGGCTCCATGGCGGGCGCAAAGAACGGTGAGTGGTTCATCGGCACCGGGTCGGCGGCCAGGGTCTCCTCGGTGTGGCCGCCGAAGAACCAGAAGACGGACGGAACGCCGATCGACTCGGCCAGCAGGCCGAAGTCCTCGGATCCCATCAGCGGCTCGATCTCGTTGACGCTGCCTTCGCCGAGCTCCCGGCGGAGTGCTTCCACCACCTCCGAGGTGGCCTGCGGATCGTTGTAGTTCTTGGGGAACGTGTACAGCTCCTCGATGAGCGGCTCGGGTGCGTTGGACGCCTCCGCCTCCGCCCGGATGATCCGCCGCAGCGCGCTGAGCACCTTCGCGCGCACCGCGTCGTCGAACGTGCGGATATTGAGTGTGAATTCGGCGTCCGCGGGAATGATGTTCTCCTTCAACCCGCCGTGGAAGGAACCCACGGTGACCACGGCCGCCCGCCGCGGATCGATCTCCCGCGAGACGATCGTCTGGATCCGCGTGATGATGTGCGCTCCCAGCACAATGGGGTCGATCGAATCCTGCGGCTGCGACCCGTGCGACTGCCGGCCCAGCAGCGTGACCTTCCAGGAATCCGCCTGCGTCATGGCGTGGCCGGAGGCGTACTGGATGGTCCCCGCCAGGCCCGGCATGACGTGCTGTCCGTAGACCACTTCCGGCTTCGGCGCCCTGTCCCATAGACCGTCCTCCACCATGGCCTTGGCTCCGGCGGCGGTTTCCTCGCCCGGCTGGAAGATCAGCACAACGGTGCCGGACCAGCGGTCGGTGGATCCGGCAAGGACCTTCGCGGCCGTCAGGAGGGTCGCGGCGTGGGTGTCGTGTCCGCAGCCGTGCATCACCGGAACTTCCGTTCCGTCGTCGAGCGTGCCGGTAGCGGTGCTGGCGTAGGGCACGCCGGTGTCTTCCCGGATGGGCAATGCGTCAGTATCGGCGCGGAAGGCCACCACCGGGCCCTCACCGTTGCGCAAAACGCCGACGACGCCGGTGCCTCCGCAGACAAAGGTCTCCAGTCCCGCTCGCTCCAGTTCCGCCTGGATGAGCGCGGCAGTCCGGTGCTCCTGCATCGAGAGCTCGGGGTTGGCGTGCAGATGCCGGTACAGGTCGTGCATTTCGGCGCGCTGCTCGTCAGTCAGTACGGGTGCGGGCGAGGTGGTGATCATGGTGGTGAGGGCTCTCTGTTGCGGAGGATTCTGGGACCAGGGCAGCTTCAGGCTGCGGGCTGGGCTTCCTTGCGGGCAAACCAGGCGATGATGATCGTACCGATGACCGAGATCGCGGTGGAGACCATGGCCAGGCCCGGCACCAGCGGCAGCAGGACAAACTGGACCAGCAGGACCACGGCGAAGGCGATGAGCGTGGGCCGCAGCTGCTTCATCGAGATGATGGCCTGGACAATGACCGCGCCCATCACGGCCGGCAGCACATAGATGCGGGCCACGTCGGTGACACCCGCCGGCACCACGCTGATCAGCCAGGTTCCGAGGATTCCCACGAAGACCAGCAGTGACAGGAGGTGCACGGCCGCTGCTCCGCAGATCGCCATGATGGCGGCGAAGTTGCCGCGCTCCGTACCGGGCCTGGCACCGATGCTGGTCTGTGCAACCAGCACCGAGGGCAGGAGCTTGTTCGAGATATTGCCGATCATGAACGCCTGGTACATGGCGGCAGGGCCGAGGATCGGGAAGTAGGTGATCGGCTCCACCAGCCAGATGACAAAAAAGGTGCCGAGGACGGCGGCGACGGCGGTCCACAGCTGGGTGGAGGTGATGCCGAGATTTCCGAACAGGACCAGGTAGAGCGGCCCGGCAACGGAGATGATGAGACCGGCGATCATGGTCAGCCGCCCCCACCGGGAGGTTGTGCGGTCAAATTCCGCGAGGTCCGCGGTGGCCTGCGCTGGGCTCAGAGTGGTCATTGGATTGTTCCTTCCGGACAGTTGGGCGGTCATGCGACTGGGCCGAGGCCGGCGGTGTGGGCAGCGTAGGCAACAAAGAGGGCTGCGACGATCGCGAAGCCGAGGCCCCACTCCCGCAGCCAGACCCGGTTCAACCGCTTCGCGAGGAAGAGGCAGAGTGCCATGACAACGCCCGCGGTGAGGAGGGTGATGAGGTGCGCTGCGCTCTTGGGGATTTCACCGATTCCAATGGAAATGAAGGCGGCCAGCAGCGCTGCGGCCGGAACCACCGTCATGATCAGCGGATTGACCTTCGCGAGCTTGTGCTCGCCCCGTTTCAACAGCGGCGTTGCAATCAGCGTGGTGAGCATCCACATTGCCCCACCGATGCTCATGGCGAAGAACGCGACGGCGAAAACCTGCTGCGTGTAGGTGGCGCCGCCCAGGGTGGCATCCATGGTTGTCGCGGCGATGTTGGCGGCGCCGGTCTCGTAGGCGGCCGATCCGATCAGCCCGATGCGCACCAGGACGGCCGGTGTGCCGAAGAGTGCCAGGAGCGCGATGGCAACGAGCACGACGGCGAGTGACGGCCCGATCGCCGCAACCGCTCCCGAGCGGAATGACGTTTTCAGCTCCGCTCCGGTGATCCCGGCTGCGGGAGCCGCCTTCCGTGCCGCACGGATGTAGATCACGGACTGGAGGATAATGACGGCGAAGACGCCGAGTGCACAGGCCCACAGCACGGGCATGTTGGCGATGGAGAGAATGTTCGTCGAGCTGCCGTTCTCGACAAGCTGGGTGGGCATCATGGGAGGCCTTCCGGGGCTGTTGGTGATGGGTAAAACACTTGCTTTCATTCTGGAGTGACCTGCAACACATGGCGCTAAATCCCTGATAATTTACAGAGCGGACGTTATTTTCGAAGAAAGTGATCACGGAGGCGGAGATGAATCTCGACGAGGAGGACCTGCGGCTCATCAACGCCCTGCAGATCGGGCCACGGCTGCCATGGACGGTTGTCGGTGAGGCGCTGGACAGGCATCCCACCTCGCTTGCCGCCCGGTGGGACCGGCTGCAGGCGTCGGGCGCGGCCTGGATCACGGCACACCCCGTCGGCAGGCCGGACCAGATGTCCCTCTCCTTCCACGACGTGCAGTGCGATCCGGCCCGGCGTGAAGACGCGGTGCGCGCCATCGCGGGCATCCCGGATGTTTTCACCATTGAGGAGTGCTACCGCAACCGGGACATGATGCTGACCGTCATCACACCCACCCCGACGTGGCTGATCGAGTCCGTCTACCCGCAGCTCGACCAGGTGCCCGGTCTCACCCGGTATGAGACCTCGTTCTGCACCAAGCTGCACTACGGCGCGTACAGCTGGCGGCTTGACACCCTCACCGCCAACCAGCGGATGGCGCTGCAGCACGCGGCCGGCGGCCGGACACCCTACCGGGGCGCGCTTCCACCGAAATACCGGCCGATCATCCAGGAGCTGAGCCGCAACGGCCGCGCCACCGCGGCGGAGATTGCCGAGGCCATCGGCCTCCACCCCGCCACTGCCCGGCGCCAGCTTCAGAAGATCCTGGACGCCGGTGTCCTGTCCTTCCGCTGCGAGGTGGCCAACGGTCTGATCGGTTTCCCCATCATCTGCCAGTGGTTCGCCCGCCTCCCGGCCAGCCGGCACGAGGACGCCGCAGCGCAGCTGGGCTCCCTGGGCTCCCTTCGCCTGTGCGCCTCCACCACCGGTGCCACCAACTTCATGTTCATGATGTGGCTGCGCACGGCTGCCGACATCATGGCCGTGGAACAGTCCGTAGCCGAGCGAATCCCGGACCTGGACCTGGTCGAAAGCGTGGTGATTGCGAACGTGCGCAAGCGGGTGGGCTGGATGCTGAATCGGGACGGCACCACCACCGGCGAAGTGACGGTGCCCGGTGACGCCTGGTAGGCCGCCCAACTTGCGTGAACCCTCAACTAACCGCTAAGGTGTGTGAATCGCGTCACCCGACCAGGTGGTGCAGCCTTCGATCTGTGGCGGGAGACA
>NZ_KI914589.1:4588-7074 GCF_000520475.1 Arthrobacter sp. 35/47 | reverse complement strand
CCGGTACGTTCAGCAGGCGCCGTAGGAGCAAATCCTCCCCAGGAATCTCTCAGGCCCACGTACCGCCACGGCGAGGCAACTCTGGAAAGCAGTCCGGGAAACCGGGCTCACCGACGGTGCAAGTGGAGCCCGGAAACAACGGGCAAAGCGGAAACTCTCAGGTCCAATACAGAGCGGGGAGGAACCCAGATCATCGTGGCTTCATGGCCACCTGAACTTCGGAGTTCCTTCCATGACAATCCAGTCATCCGTCCCCACATTCGCAGACCGTCACATCGGCGCCCGCCGCCAGAGTGATATCGATGCCATGCTCAAGGCCGTCGGGTATGACAGCCTCGATGGGCTGGTAGACAGCGCGGTTCCCGATTCCATCCGCCAGGAACGGCCGCTGAAGCTGGACAGCGCACTCAGCGAGGTCGAGGTACTGAACGCGCTGCGCACGCTGGCCGGCAAGAACAAGACCGCCGTGCAGATGATCGGCCAGGGCTACTACGACACCGTGACTCCCCCGGTGATCCGCCGGAACGTGCTTGAAGCTCCCGCCTGGTACACCGCCTACACCCCGTACCAGCCGGAAATCTCCCAGGGCCGCCTTGAAGCCCTCCTGAACTTCCAGACCATGGTCCAGGACCTCACCGCACTTCCGGTGGCCAACGCGTCCCTGCTCGATGAGGCCACCGCCGTTGCCGAGGCTGTGCTGCTGATGCGCCGGGCCAACAAAAACAAGTCGGCCAGGGACGGCAAGACAGTCCTCGACGCCGACTGCCTCCCCCAGACCATCGCGGTTGTCCTCGGCCGCGCCGAAGCGCTCGGCTTCGAGGTTGAGGTCGCGGACCTCTCGCAGGGACTGCCCAGCGGTGACATCAACGGCGTCGTCCTCCAGCAGCCCGGCGTCTCCGGCCGCGTCTGGGACCAGTCCGCCGTCATCACCGAAGCGAAGGAGCGCGGCGCCCTCGTGACGGTCGCCGCCGACCTCCTCGCCCTGACGCTCATCACCCCTCCGGGTGAGCAGGGCGCGGACATCGCCGTCGGATCCGCCCAGCGACTCGGCGTTCCCCTGTTCTTCGGCGGCCCGCACGCCGCGTACATGGCCGTCCGCGAAGGCATGGAGCGCACCCTCCCGGGCCGGATTGTCGGTGTCTCCCGGGACAACGCCGGCGTCCCCGCCTACCGGCTGGCCCTCCAGACCCGCGAACAGCACATCCGCCGCGAGAAGGCCACCTCCAACATCTGCACGGCGCAGGCCCTGCTGGCCATCGTCTCCTCGTTCTACGCCGTCTACCACGGCCCGGACGGGCTGAAGGCCATCGCCGAGACGGTCCACACCAACGCCCGCACCCTCGCCACCACCCTGCGGGCTGCCGGCTGGGAGCTGGGAAGCGATTCCTTCTTCGACACCCTCACCGTCCGCGTACCCCGCGAGGCCTCCAAGGTCATCTCCGCCGCCGAGGCCAGGGGCATCAACCTCCGCCGCATCGACGCGGACACCGTCGGCATTTCCGTTGATGAAACGACGACGCCGGAGACCCTCTCAGCCGTGTCCGCCGCCTTCGGCGCCGGTCCGGTCAGGGAGGCCGCCGGCTTCGAGCTGCCTGCTGAGGTGCTGCGCACCTCCGATTACCTGCAGCACCCGGTCTTCAACACCCACCGTTCCGAGACCCAGCTGCTGCGCTACATCCGCAGGCTCTCCGACCGGGACCTGGCGCTGGACCGCACCATGATCCCGCTGGGCTCCTGCACCATGAAGCTCAACGCCACGGCCGAGATGGAAGCCATCTCCTGGCCCGAATTCGCGTCGATCCACCCCTTCGCGCCCGATTCGCAGACCGAAGGCTGGCGTGAACTGATCTCCGGCCTGGAAGCCGATCTCGCCGAGATCACCGGCTACGACCAGGTGTCCATCCAGCCCAACGCCGGCTCGCAGGGTGAGCTCGCCGGCCTGCTCGCCATCCGCGGCTACCACTCCTCCCGCGGCGAAGGCCAGCGGAACGTCTGCCTGATTCCCGCCTCCGCCCACGGCACCAACGCCGCCTCCGCCGTCCTGGCGGGCATGAAGGTGGTTGTCGTGGCCACCGCCGCAGACGGCACCATTGACCACGCGGACCTCAACGCCAAGATCGAAGCCAACCGGGACGCCCTGTCGGCCATCATGATCACCTACCCATCCACGCACGGCGTGTACGACGCCGATGTCCGCGAGGTCTGCGACGCCGTACACGCAGCCGGCGGCCAGGTCTACGTGGACGGTGCCAACCTGAACGCCCTCGTGGGCCTCGCCCAGCCCGGCAAGTTCGGCGGCGACGTCTCGCACCTGAACCTGCACAAGACCTTCTGCATCCCGCACGGAGGCGGCGGACCCGGCGTGGGTCCGGTGGCCGCGAAGGCGCACCTGGCGCCATTCATGCCCGGTGACGCGAACAGCCAGGGTTCCACCGGCGGCGCCACCGGTGTTCCCATCTCCGCCTCACGCTTCGGCTCGGCCGGTG
>NZ_KI914589.1:3129-4488 GCF_000520475.1 Arthrobacter sp. 35/47 | reverse complement strand
CTGCCGATTTCCTGGGCGTACGTGAAGCTCATGGGTGCCACCGGCCTGACAGAGGCCACCAAGTCCGCGCTGCTCGCGGCCAACTACGTTGCCTCGCGGCTCAACGAGCACTTCCCGGTCCTCTACACCGGTGAAAGCGGCCTCGTGGCGCACGAGTGCATCCTCGACCTGCGCGAGCTCACCGCCCGCACCGGCGTCACCGCCGAGGACGTGGCCAAGCGCCTGATCGACTTCGGGTTCCATGCGCCCACCCTGTCCTTTCCCGTCGCTGGCACCCTCATGGTGGAGCCGACCGAGTCCGAGGATCTCGCGGAGATCAACCGCTTCATCGAAGCCATGATCACCATCCGTCGGGAAATGGAGCAGGTAGCCAGCGGAGACTTCTCCGTGGAGGACTCCCCGCTGCGCAACGCTCCCCACACGGCAGCCGCCGTGGTTTCCTCCGACTGGACCCGGAAGTACCCGCGCGAGCAGGCCGCGTTCCCCCTGTCCTCCCTGACCCAGGACAAGTACTTCCCTCCGGTTGGCCGCATCGACGGCGCCGCAGGTGACCGTAATCTGGTCTGCTCCTGCCCTCCGCTCGAATCTTTTGAGAACTAAGGATCCCGCAATGACTGAGAACTACACCGCTCTCTACGAGCAGCACAAGAAAGCCGGCGCCTCCTTCACCGACTTCGGCGGCTGGCAGATGCCGCTCAAGTACAGCTCCGAGCTGTCCGAGCACCACGCGGTCCGCAAGGCCGCCGGCCTCTTCGACCTCTCCCACATGGGGGAAGTCTGGGTCACCGGCCCGGACGCCGCTGCCTTCCTGGATTACGCGCTGGCCGGCAAGCTGTCCGCAGTGGCGGTCGGCAAGGCCAAGTACTCGCTGATCTGCCAGCCGGATGGCGGCATCATCGATGATCTGATCACCTACCGCCTTCCCGCAGCCGCGGACGGAACGGCCAAGTACCTGGTGGTCCCCAACGCCGGCAACGCCCCAGTGGTTGCCGCGGAGCTGACTGAACGCGCCGCGAACTTCAACGTCACCGTGGATGATGTGTCCGCCGAGACCTCCCTGATCGCCGTGCAGGGCCCCAACGCGGAAACCATCCTGCTGACGCTGGTGCCGGCGGACCAGCACTCGCTCGTGACCGAGCTCAAGTACTACGCAGCGGTCGAGGTAGGTATCACCGTCAATGGCGCTGTCAAGCAGCTGCTGCTGGCACGCACCGGCTACACCGGTGAGGACGGGTTCGAGATCTACGTCCCCAACGTCGACGCCCCGGAGCTGTGGGAAGCACTCCTGGAGGCCGGCGAGGGACACGGACTGATCCCCGCAGGCCTTGCCAGCCGCGACTCGCTGCGTCTCGAGGCGGG
>NZ_KI914589.1:0-3029 GCF_000520475.1 Arthrobacter sp. 35/47 | reverse complement strand
GAGGCGGGCATGCCGCTCTACGGCAACGAGCTCTCCCGCGAAGGAAACCCGTACGCCGCAGGCCTCGGCCCGGTTGTCTCCCTGACCAAGGAATCCGACTTCGTCGGGAAGACCGCCCTGGCCGAGCTGAAGGCGGACGGCGCAGGATCCACCACCGGCCGGAGGCTCGTTGGCCTCAAGGGCCTTGGGCGCCGAGCCGGTCGCAGCTCCTACCCGGTGCTCAAGGACGGCAACGTGGTCGGCGAAGTGACCTCCGGCCAGCCCTCCCCCACCCTCGGGTACCCGATCGCCCTGGCGTACGTCGACGTCGAGCACGCCGAACCCGGCACCGCGTTGGACATCGACCTGCGCGGCAAGGCTGAGCCGTTCGAGGTTGTCGCACTGCCGTTCTACAAGCGTTCCAAGTAAGCCGTGGATCCTCCGGCAGAGCCGGCGTTTTCGGAAGCGTGCGTTAAGCGAAGCAGCACGCGTGAAAATGCCGACTCTGCTGGAGCCCCCCCACCACAAATTTCTCGTTGTAAAGGAAAACCAAATGAGCAAGGTTATTGCTGACCTGTTGTACTCCGCCGAACACGAATGGGTTGCCGGCAATGGCGGCGGACCCGTCTCGATCGGCATCACTGCCGTCGCCACTGATGCGCTCGGGGACATCGTGTACGTTGACCTGCCCGAGGTCGGCGACACCGTTACCGCAGGCGAAACCTGCGGCGAGGTTGAGTCCACCAAGTCTGTTTCGGACCTGTACGCACCCGTCACCGGCGAGGTCGTCGAAACCAATGCCGACGTCGTCGACAGCCCGGAACTGATCAACAGCGATCCGTACGGCAACGGCTGGCTCTTCAAGGTGGCCGTCACCGAAGAAGGCCCCCTGATGTCCGCCGAAGAGTACGCCGCAGCCAACGGCGGCGAGCTGTGAGCCCGGCAGGCACAAGCCAGGCCACAGTCGCCTTCGAGCAGGTGGCATCGCCGTCGCTGAACGCACAGCTGTCCGAGCTGGACCCTGAAGTTGCCGCGAAGATCGACGACGAACTGAACCGGCAGCGCTCCGGCCTGGAGATGATCGCGTCGGAGAACCACACCGCCGCAGCCGTTATGCAGGCGCAGGGCTCCGTCCTGACCAACAAGTACGCCGAGGGCTACCCCGGCAAGCGCTACTACGGCGGCTGCGAGCACGTGGACGTAATCGAGCAGCTCGCGATCGACCGGGTCAAGGCACTCTTCGGCGCGGAGTACGCCAATGTGCAGCCGCACTCCGGTGCGCAGGCCAACGCCTCGGTGATGCACGCCCTGATCAAGCCCGGTGACACCATCATGGGCCTGAACCTGGCCCATGGCGGACACCTCACCCACGGGATGCGGATCAACTTCTCCGGCAAGCTCTACAACGTCATCCCGTACCAGGTGCGCGAGGATGACCACCGGATCGACATGGCCGAGGTGGAGCGCCTCGCGCAGGAACACAAGCCGCAGCTCATCGTCGCCGGCTGGTCGGCCTACGCCCGGCAGCTCGACTTCGCCGAGTTCCGCCGCATCGCCGACTCCGTGGGCGCCTACCTCATGGTGGACATGGCGCACTTCGCCGGCCTCGTCGCCGCCGGGCTGCACCCCTCCCCGGTGCCGCACGCGCACGTCACCACCTCCACCACCCACAAGACCCTCGCCGGCCCGCGCGGCGGAATCATCCTGAGCAATGACGCCGACGTCGCGAAGAAGATCAACTCGGCCGTGTTCCCGGGCCAGCAGGGCGGACCGCTGGAGCACGTCATCGCAGGCAAGGCTGTCGCGTTCAAGATCGCGGCCTCGCCCGAGTTCAAGGAGCGCCAGGAGCGCGTCCTGAACGGTGCCCGCATCCTGGCCGACCGGCTGGTCCAGCCCGACGTCACCGCCAAAGGAATCAACGTGATCTCCGGCGGGACCGACGTGCACCTGGTCCTGGTGGACCTGCGCGACTGCGAGCTCAACGGTCAGGAGGCCGAAGACCGGCTGGCGGAGATCGACATCACGGTCAATCGCAATGCCGTGCCGTTCGACCCGCGGCCGCCGATGGTCACCTCCGGGCTGCGCATCGGCACTCCTGCGCTGGCTACCCGGGGATTCGGTGCGGCAGCCTTCGCGGAGGTGGCGGACATCATCGCCGAGGCATTGATTGCCGACGCCGGTGCGGACCTCTCCGGGCTGCGCTCCCGGGTGGAAGCCCTCGCCGCCGCCCACCCGCTCTACCCAGGCGTCTCGAACCTCGCCTGACCTCTGAACTTTTGTCCACATAAGGAGAGTTCGGAGACTGGAAAGTCATACGGTCAGTGCAACGCCTCCCCGAAAGTGGTGTTGCTATGAAGAAGACGTGGTTCCTGCCGGAGCAGTGGGATAAGTTCTACGCGGTGTTGTGCTCGGGGGCCTCATTCAGTGAGGCTGCCCGGGTCGCGGGTGTGTCCCGCAACGGGGCCGCCTATCAGTGGCGTAAAACTGGCGGCATGACATTGATGACGGGCATTCCGGGCGGGCTGGCTGATCCGCCGACATCGGTTGGAACACCGGGGACGGGACGGCTGTCCCTGGTGGAACGGGCCACGATCATGGTCCGGTTACGGGACGGGAAAGGCCACGCCGAGATCGGCCGTGAACTCGGACGGGACCGTACGGTGATCTGGCGGGAGATCAAACGCAATACGAACCCGGACGGCTCGTATCAGGCAGACCTGGCCCATGCGCGGGCCCATCAGCGGGCGCACCGTCCCAAGGCGTTCAAACTCACCGCGATGAATCATGACCTGCTGCGTTTCATCGAGGACGCGTTGGAGGACGGGTGGAGCCCGAAGCTGATCTCACTCGTGCTGGCCAAGGATTACGCCGATGATAAGAGCATGCAGATCAGCCACGAGACGATCTACCAGTGCCTCTACGTCCAGTCCCGCGGTGAGCTGCGTAAGGACCTCTACCGGTATCTGAGCCTGTCCCGGCCTAAGCGGGTGTCCCGGGAGAACCAGCACGCCGGCGGTCGGGCCAAACCCTACCGGGACGCGTTGAAGATC
>NZ_KI914588.1:83619-87908 GCF_000520475.1 Arthrobacter sp. 35/47 | reverse complement strand
AGTCGTCATTTGCCATTAGTTGGATTCCCCTCGTTCGCTGAACTCAACCATACTCATTTCCAATCCATCGCCCGACGCATGATCCCTCACCGCCCCAAGGATTCTCAGCGAGATAGCATCCTCTATATTGAACCGGACTCGAAGCAGAGGTTATGAAGTATGTTCGCGGAAGTGAAGCAGTTTCAGTGGGCCGACGTTGAGGATGACACTGTCGCCCCTGAATTCCCCACCTGAAAGCAGTGTCTGGAGGAGCGCCCGCGACCGAACAGCCGACGCCGCGTCGTTACCCGCCCTCCTCCCAATAGGTATGAGCGCATGACGCGACATAGCTTCCTTAGTTCAGCCTCCCTATAGGCCTCCAACTCTTCGTCGCCCTCTTCGCCATAGTCATCCACTACCAGGCCGGTATGAACCTTCAGTTCCGGAATGAAGACCTCCACCCACACCGGATCGACTCGAATGACTGCGCTACGCTCCTCATGGGAACGGCTGCTGACCTGGACACTGGTAGAAAAGGCAGGATCGTCGGAGCTGCGATTCACAACGACGAAGTCTTCGTTGAATACCTCGGCCACGACGCGATCGAGCATGATCTTGAGGTCCGGAGTCATGATCAGAGTCTTTCAGAGTCGAGAGGAGTAGACGGGCCCGCAGCCATCTCGGATCCACAATCTTTCGGCAGAGCGTCTAGTGCCGCGTAAGCCGAACCCCCAGCGCCGCACACCCAATCACAAAGCCTACAAATCACCCTGAACAATCGCGGTGCACGAAAAGCCGGTACGGTGAAATGCCCCGTGAGGGTGGGTTAAGTGCAACACTGAAATGGTGAAGATCGGGTACGCTCGCGTATCCACCCACGAACAAGACCTCACCATCCAGCGCGAAGGTTTGGCCGCCCTCGGAGTGGAAGCCGACTACATCTACGTCGACCACGGGTTGACGGGTACAAACCGCGCACGCCCCGGACTCTTCCAGGCAATGGCCGCAGTCCGCGCCGGTGACACACTTGTGGTCACCAAACTCGACCGCCTCGCACGTTCCCTGCCTGATGCACGAGACATCGCTGATGAGCTCACGCGCAAAGGCGTCTCACTCAGCCTCGGCAGCAGCGTCTACGATCCCACCGACCCGGTAGGCCGCTTGATGTTCAACGTGCTGGGCATGGTCGCCGAATTCGAGTCAGATCTGATTCGCGCACGCACCCGTGAGGGCATGGCCGTCGCAAAAGCCAAAGGCCGCTTGCGGGGCAAACAGCCAAAACTGTCTCCAACCCGCCGTCGGCACCTCTACGAGCTGGTCGATGAGGACAAATACACCCAGGCGGAACTGGCCGAACTCTTCACCGTCTCCCGAACCACCATTTACCGCGAGATACTGCGGCGTGTCTCCAACCGCTGAGCGGCCCCTCCGTTCGGGAGAAGAAAGGCAAGTCAGCGGATCGCCGCGTACCAGATCAGCAGCATTGTCACGAAGAAACCGGTCACGTAGTTCAGCCAGAGGAACCGCTCCCAACCGCGGTGGGCGAGGCCGGCGTCGTCGTCCTCCAGGGACGCGAACGGAACAATGTTGATCACGTAGGCGAGCACCAGGAAGGACGCCAGCGGCCCTGGCCAGGGGGTGAAGAGCATGAGCGCGCCGCTCATCAGGTAGGCGGCGATGGCGAAGCGGACCGTCGCCCGGCCGCCGGTCACCGTTGCGATGGAGGCGATGCCGCCGGCGCGGTCGGCCGCCACGTCCTGCACCGCACCGAACGCCTGGCTCGCCACACCCCAGAGGAAGAACGAGCCGAGCAGCGCCCACAGCGCCGGCGTGAACTCCGCCTGAGCCAGCACCAGCCCGTAAACCGCTGGAGAAACAAAGTGCGTGCTCGAAGTGACCGAATCGAGGAACGGACGCTCCTTGAAGCGCAGCCGCGGAGCACTGTAGGCGATCACCGCGAAGACGCTGACCGCGAGCACCAGCCAGGACAGCGGTCCGCCGAGGAGCACCAGCACCGCGAGGAACGGCACGTTGGTGGCGATCGCGGCGCGGAGCGTGATGGTGTGCATGGTCCGGTCGAGCACCGCCCCCTCGACGCCGCCCTTGCGCGGGTTGAGGAGGTCCGACTCGTAGTCGAACACGTCATTGATCCCGTACATCGCGAGGTTGTAGGGGATGAGGAAGTAGAGGGTGCCGATGATCCATGCGAGGTCGATCTGCCCCGCCGTCAGCAGATACGCCGCCGCGAAGGGGAAGGCAGTGTTCACCCAGGACAGCGGCCGCGAGGACACCAGCAGGGTGCGGAGGGTCTTCACGGCTGCCGCCTCCGTTCATGGTTGCGCTTGAATCCGCGCTCGTCGAGGAGCATCCACAGGGCGGGCAGCAGCAGCACGGCCGCCACGGGATACGCGAAATCCTCCAGCGGAGCCAGGCCCACCGACAGCCCGGAGATCAGGTCCGGCGCATAGCTGAACAGGCCTGCGGCGATCATGATGTTGTCGAACACGGCAGTCAGAATCAGCACGACGACGGCGGCGCACCCCGCCGCTGCCAGCGCCGCCTTGCGCCTGGGCCCGGACACCTTCGCCGCCGCGAGGAGACCGACCGCGAGGGCCGGAACGAGGAACACCGCGTTGAGCAGCCAGTAGGTCATGAGCGTTCCACCGCACTGTCAGCCACCTGCAGCCGCGCGGCGAAATGCCGGCGGAACAGCAGGAACAGGTTCATGACGAGGTAGCAGAGGAACGTCAGGAAGACCGCTTCCTCCAGCGGCAGCTCGGGCGCGAGGGTGATCCCGAGCATGATGTCGGTCTGCCCGCGGTAGAAGATGCCCAGGCCAATTCCCGCGAGGTCCCAGGCAAGGAAGAACAGCACACCGGTGACCAGCACGGCAGCCGCCCGGCCGGCGTCGTGCCAGAAAAAGAGGCGCAGCCGCTGGTCCAGCAGGACCATGCACCCCAGGGAGGCGAGCAGGAACAGCAGGTAGGCAGCACCCATCACGCGACCGTGTTTTCGCGGACCCGGCCCGGGCGGAGCGGGACAGGCAGCGGATCGGTGCTGGTATCCCGGCGCAGCCGCTTGATGACCAGTTCGGCGCTGATCAGGCACATGGGAATGCCGATGCCCGGAATGGTGGAGCCGCCCGCGTAGTACAGGCCCTGGACCTTGCGGCTGATATTGCCGGCGCGGAAGAACGCGCTCTGCTGCAGCGTGTGCGCCGGCCCGAGCGAGGTGCCCTTCCAGGAGTGGTAGTCCCGCTCGAAATCCGCGGGACCGTAGCTGCGCCGAAGCACGATGCGCTCATTCAGATCGGGGATCCCCGCCCACTCGCTGAGCTGCCCGATCACGGCGTCGGCAACGCGCTCGATCCGCTCGCCCCCGCTGCCGCCCAGGCTGGGATCCGCGGGAATCGGCACCAGGACAAACACGTTCTCATGCCCCTCCGGTGCCACAGCCGGATCGGTGGCGCTGGGCTTGCACACATACATCGACGCCGGTGTGGGAATGAAGGGGGTCCTGCCGAAGATGGCCCGGAAGTTCTCCTCCCAGTCCTCGGTGAACAGCAGTGTGTGGTGCTGCAGCTGGGGCAGTTCGCCGCGCACGCCGAGGTAGAGGAGCAGTGCGCTTGGGCCGGCGGTGCTGCGCTTCCAGTACCGCTCGGGGTAGGTCTGCAGGTGGCGGGGAAGCAGCGCGGTTTCGGTGTGGTGCAGGTCGGCTGCGGAAACGACGACGTCGGCCGCCGCCCGGTATTCGGTCCCGTCACCCGTGCGGTAGCGCACCCCGCGTACGGCGGCGGGCCGCCTGCGGGATGACGTGGACGCGGTCTCGATCTCGAGGACCTCGGCGCCGGTGGTGATGGTGACTCCCGCTTCCCGGGCGAGGCGTTCAACGGCCTCCACCAGGCGGGCAAATCCGCCCATCGGGTAGAGCACCCCGTCGTCGAGGTCGAGGTGGCTCATCAGGTGGTACATGCTCGGCGCGGTGAAGGGGGAGGTGCCGAGGAACACCGCCGGGTATTCGAGAATCTGCTGCAGCCGGGGATCGGTGACGTAGCGCCGGGCGTAGCTGTGCAGCGGTTCCAGGAGCAGCCTGCCGAGGCGCGGCAGGCGTCCGAGCACGTCCGGGGTGAGCAGGGAAGTGAGGGATTCGAAGGTGGAGTAGAGGAACCGGCGGACGGCCATCGTGTAGGTGTCCGCTGCGGAGTCCAGGTACTGCTCCAGTCTTGCGCCCGCGCCCGGCTCCAGCCGTTCGAAGAGTTCCACCACTCGGCGGCGCTCGGCGGGAACGTCCACCGGCTCCGGGAACCCCTC
>NZ_KI914588.1:78943-83519 GCF_000520475.1 Arthrobacter sp. 35/47 | reverse complement strand
GTCCACCGGCTCCGGGAACCCCTCGGAGAGCAGCCGGTAACCCGGGTCGAGTTTCACCAGGTCCAGCTGCTCCTCAGCGGAGGTGCCGAGCAGCCGGAAGAAGTGGTCGATCACCTCGGGCATCAGGTACCAGGAGGGTCCGGCGTCGAACCGGAAACCATCCTGCTCCCAGGAGTAGGCGCGCCCGCCTACGGCGCCCTGCTTCTCCAGCACCGTGACGCGGTGACCCTCGGTTGCCAGCAGCGCGGCGGTGGCGAGGCCGCTGATACCGCCGCCGATGACGACGACGGCGCGCCCGGACGGAATGCGTGGCTTCACGGTGCCTCTATCTTGTCTGGGCGGGCGTCTGGACGGGTTGCCTCGAACCCGCGCCGGCCGGCAAGGACAGCCGCCGCGATCCGCAGCTTTACGGTGTTGGGCACGCTGATCCTGGTGCGGATGAGTTCCGACGCCGGCGTGGCCCGGATCCGCTCCACGAGCTCGGCGAAAAGTTCCTGCGCCAGCGCAACGGCGCGGCGGCTTGATGGCGGGAGGCCGCGGAGCACGGCGCGGGATTCACGCAGGTCATGGTCGATGTCCGCAAGCAGCCGCTGCTTGGCGGTCTCGTCGAAGCTGGCGGGGGAGACCCCCGGGAAGTAGCTGCGGCCGAGCGCGGTGAAGTCCTCCGCGAGGTCCCGGAGGAAGTTGACCTTCTGGAACGCGGCGCCGAGGTGGCGCGCGCCCCGCTCGAGCCGCGCGTTCTCCGCGGCACTCACGGAATATCCGTGGAGGAAGCACTTCAGGCACATCAGCCCCACCACCTCCGCCGAGCCGTAGACATACTCGGTGAAGGACTCCGGCGTATGCTCCACCCGGTCGAGGTCCGCCCGCATCGACGCGAAGAACGGCCGCGTCAGGTCCCTCCCGATCCCGGTCAACCGTGCCGTGTCCGCAAAGGCGTGAACCACCAGATTGGCGCTGTATCCGAGGTTTAGTGCGCGTTCGGTCTCCCTCTCGAATTCATCGAGCTGCCGCCGGGTCTCCTCCGGGGCCAGCCCTGCGGCGGCGGTGACGCCGTCGACAATCTCATCGGCAACCCGCACCAGCGCATAGACGGACTCGACCCGGCGGCGCACGCCGGCCTCGAACAGGCGGGACGCCAGCCCAAACGAGGTTGAATAGGAGCGCAGTACCACCGCGGACGAGGTGAAGGCGGCGTTGGTGTAGTCGGCGAGCGCGTCCCGGTCGCGGCTCATGCGCTGAGCCGTTCGGTGACGACGCCGGGCAGGGAGCCGAGTCCGTCCCGCAGCTCCGGCGGGACGCACGGGTCCAGGAGGCACTGATCTGCCCGGTCCGTGAAATCGGCGGCGAGCTGTACGGACCGGTCCCGGGCACCGGATTCGATGAGCAGCTCACGGATTTCCGCCGCCCCGGAGGCACTGAGCCCGGGGGTGGAGAGCAGCTCCGAGATCCGGGGCCACTGGGGCTGCTCCGCCGCGTGGGACATGAGGACGGTGTGTTTCCCCTCCCGCAGATCTCCCCAACCCACCTTCCCGGTCCGGCTCTCATCCCCGAAGACGCCGATCAGGTCATCGGCCACCTGATAGGCGGTTCCGATGCAGCGGCCAAACTCTCCGAGCACGTCCACCAGTCTGTCCCCGGCGCCGGCAAGGACCGCTCCCGCCTGGAGAGGAGCCTCGAAGGAGTACACAGCGGTCTTGAGCCGTGCCATGGTGAGCACCTCATCGACGGGCTGTGGCGTGGGATCCAGCGGAGCGAGCACATCCAGTAGTTCGCCGGCCGCGGAGGCAAAGATGGCTTCGTCGAGAAGATCTCCCAGCCGCCGGCGGGTGGCGGGGTCCGTGTCGATCTCACCCAGGAGCCGGTAGGCGTTGGACAACGCGAGGTCACCGGCGATGACACCGACCGAGAACCCCGCATGTTCGGCCCGCTCCGGGCTGTTCCCCTGCGCCTCAGCGAGCTGACGGTAGGTCCCGGAGACGTTCGGCACTCCACGGCGCGAGAAGTCCCGGTCCACCACGTCGTCGTGCACAAGAAGTGCGGTGTGAAGGAGTTCAAAGGATGCGGCGACCGTTGCCGCCGTGGTCCGGTCCGTGCCTCCCAGCAGGCCGTATACGCTCATGACGAGGTGTGGGCGGAAACGCTTGCCTCCCGTGGCGGCGGCCTCGAGCCGCTCCCAGAGGAAACGGTACGCGCGGTGGAGGGCTTCTGCGCGGGACTGTGACCGGTCGAAGAAGGACGTCAGGACATCATTCACGAGCTGGCTGTCGGTCGAACCAGCCAGTGTGGTCTCCTTGTCCATAGCTAAAGTAAACACGCGCTACCCATGGGAGGGAAATGAACCGCACGGCAGAGCTGGTTGTCCTGGCGGCCGAGGACGGAACACCCGTCGGCACGGAGGACAAGGCAACGGTTCACTCCACCTCCACACCGCTCCATCTCGCGTTCTCGGCGCACATTTACGACGACGACGGCCGCATCCTCATCACCCGCCGCGCCCTGTCCAAGCGCACCTGGCCGGGCGTCTGGACCAACTCGTTCTGCGGGCATCCGGGCCCCGGTGAGGCAACCGAGGATGCGGTGCGGCGCCGTGCGGAGCAGGAGTTGGGGCTGCGGCTGGACCACCTGGAGCTTCGGCTGCCGGACTTCCGCTACCGGGCCGTGGACGCCTCCGGCGTGGTGGAGAACGAGATCTGTCCCGTCTACACCGCGCGCGCCGCGTCCCCGGTGGACCCGCGCGAGGACGAGGTGATGGAGGTGCAGTGGGCGGACCCGCTCCAGCTCACCGCCGCCGTCGCTGCGGCGCCGTGGGCGTTCAGCCCGTGGCTGACCCTGCAGCTGCCGCTGCTCTACCCCGAACGGTTCACGTCCCACCAGTGAGCCCTGGCTGTTCAGCCATTTGACACACCCGGACGACGGCGCTCCCTCCGAGCGCTGAACGTCCGCCGCCACCGCTCCCACGGCGGCACCACCCGCCAGTGCAGCGCCAGGGTGTGGAACGCCCGCCGGACGCGCAGCTGCCCGGCAGCACCGCCTTCGAGCGAACGCGCCGAGATGCCCACCCGCAGTGTGCGGTCGTAGGCCGTGCGCTGGGCTGGATCGAGCGCGAAACCGAGATCGACGTCGTCGTGCACGTCCACGTCATGCCGGTGGACCCGGGCACGGACCGATTCCCAGTCCGCGCGCCGGAAGGCGCAGTTGGAGCCGAACGGGGGCCAGTGCGCCATGGCGAGGCCCATCGACACGAAGTACGCCTGCATGTACGCGAGGTTCCCGAGCCGGGCACGCAGGGGACCGGCGTCGTAGAAGTCGCCGGGACCGGTGAGGACGGCAAGGTCCGGCTCAGCGGCGAAACGGGCGGCGATGCGGTGGAGCCAGTCGGGCGGCGGGACGGTGTCCGCGTCGCAGCGGACAATAATGTCTCCGGCGGCGGCGTCATACCCGGCGGAGGCGGCGGCTGCGATGCCGGGGGCTGCCTCCGGTAGAACTCTCGCGCCCCACGTCGCTGCCACCGCGGCGCTGTCATCGGTGGAGTTGTTGTCCACCACGATGATCTCCAGCGGGGAGGACGTCTGCGCCGCGAGGGCTGCGAGGCAGCGTGCCAGCGGTCCGGCGTCGTCCTTGCAGGGAATCACCACGGACAGGGACGGCATGCGCCGATCCTAGTCCTGGCGGCAGTAGCTTCCAAGCCACAGCTCGACCGTTGACGGACGGCATGAGACTTCCCTGAGGGATGAACCGTGCCGACTGTTCTTCGTCAAACGGCGTCCACCAACCGTTGGCGGGGCAGTGGTCACCGGTATGGGGGCTCCGAGGGTATGGTGCGTTCGCTTGCTGGAAGTAGGCACGCTTTTTCATTGTTTTCCTGCCGCTGGAGTCTTTCAGGCTGCTGAGGAGGTGGTGGAAAGTGCGTCGCGCCAGTCTCTGGCGAGCTCCAGTCCATGAGCTTGGGAAACTGACTGATTGGTGACGCTTCCTCCTGCGATGTTGAGGCCTGCAGCGAGCGCGGGATCCTTCTCGAATGCTGCGGCGACTCCCAGGTTGGCGAGCATCACGGCGTATCGGAGCGTGACATTGGTCAGTGCATAGGTGGAGGTGTTCGGGACTGCGCCAGGCATGTTCGCCACGCAGTAGAAAATCGTGTCATGAACCGCGTAAGTGGGTTCCTGATGCGTGGTGGGGCGGCTGTCCTCGAAGCAGCCACCCTGGTCGACGGCGATGTCCACCAGTACCGAGCCGGGCTTCATCCGCGCAACGAGATCATTGGTGACGAGCTTGGGCGCTTTGGCGCCGGGAATGAGTACGGACCCGATGACCAGGTCAGCATCCACCACTGACTTCTCGATCTCGTACTGATTGGATGCCACAGTCTTCAGACGGCCCTGGTACTGCGCGTCGAGTTCACGGAGCCGGGCGATGTTGATGTCGAGGATGGTGACGTCCGCGCCGAGGCCCAGGGCCATCGCTGCCGCGTTGGTCCCGGCCACTCCGGCACCCAGGACCACAACCTTGGCCGGCCTGACGCCGGGGACCCCGCCGAGGAGCACGCCCTTCCCGCCGGCGGGTGCCATGAGGG
>NZ_KI914588.1:57222-78843 GCF_000520475.1 Arthrobacter sp. 35/47 | reverse complement strand
TTCCCGCCGGCGGGTGCCATGAGGGAGGTGGCGCCTACCTGGACCGAGAGCCGCCCTGCCACTTCGGACATCGGTGCCAGCAGTGGCAGGGAGCGACCCTCCTGGACGGTTTCGTAGGCGATGGCAGTCACTCCTGCGCGAAGAAGTTCCCGGGTCAGCTCGGGCTCAGCGGCCAGGTGCAGGTAGGTGAAAAGGATCAGGCCCTCGCGGAAACGGTGATACTCCGCAGCAACGGGTTCCTTGACCTTCATCACCATGTCAGCGCGGCGCCAGAGGTCGTCGGCGCTGGCGACGATCTCTGCTCCGGCGATCGCGTATTCCTGGTCCGTGATAGCGGAGCCGAGGCCGGCTCCGCGCTCCACGAGAACGGTGTGTCCGTGTGTGCGGAACTCGTGCACTCCGGACGCGGTGATGGCCACGCGGAATTCGTGGTTCTTGATTTCTTTGGGGATTCCGATGATCATTTCTGGCTCCAATCGGGGAGGGGCTCTGGTGAGTAGTGGCTGATGCCGGGAATCCGATGTTTTGACATTTATGGGTGGGAAACATCCTTGAGACCCATCCAGCGACAGTAATTTACATTCGGATTGTTGACAATAGTACATGCTCCTCCTAGGTTGGGTGTAACCCACATCACAGTGGCAATCTCGAGCAGCCCCGGTACGTCCGGGCGAAGGAGTGCATATGACGGGCAACATTTCACGACGGAACGTCCTGCGCGGCGCAGGGGCCGCAGTGCTCGGTGCCACGGTGGTCGGCTGGGCTACGGGCTGTTCCACTACCGCCGTGGGCGGGCCCGCCTCGGGTGCAGCCAGCGACCTGCTTGAAACTGCCAGGTCTCAAGGATTCCTCCGGATAGGCATCGCCAATGAGCCCCCCTATACGCAGGTTAACGCGGACGGCACCGTGACCGGCTGCGAACCGGATGTTCTCCGGGCCGTGTGTAAGCGGCTGGGCATCGAGGAGATCGAAGGCGTCATCACACCCTACGAGTCCATGATCCCCGGCCTGCAAGCCAGCCGATGGGACGCGATCGCGGCAGGGTTGTTCATGAAGCAGTCGCGGTGTGCCGAGGTGCTCTACTCCGAGCCGGTGATTGTTTCCACCGAGTCCTTTGCAGTGCCGAAGGGAAATCCGAAGGGCATCGCTACGGTGGCGGACGTCCTCGCTGACTCGACACTGAAGATTGCGGTGCTTCCCGGCGGCTTCGAAGAGGGAATCCTCAAGACCAAGGGTGTGCCGGAGTCCCAGCAGGTAAAGGTCAACGAGGGCCGCAGTGGGATCGAAGCGCTCCGCGCCGGCCGGGTGGACGCTTTTATGCTGCCGACCCTCTCCCTGCGGGCGCTCGAGGACGAAAAGTCCGATTTTGAGGTCACCAATCCCGTGGATGACGCCCCGCGCACCGGCTCGGGTGCGGCCTTCCGCCAGTCCGACACGGCCTTTCACGAGGCCTACAACAAGGAGCTTGAGGCGTTCAAGCAGGAGCCCGGTTTTGCCGAGATCCTCGAGAAGTGGGGTTTCGACGCCAGCGTTGTTGACGGCGTCACTACAGAAGAGCTCTGCCAGACCGAGGGCTAGCACCCGCCGGCAGCAGAGGATCCCATTATGTCCGCAATTATTGAATACGCCCCGCTGCTATGGCAGGGCTTGCTCACCACCATCATGGTCGCGGTCCTCGGGGGTGGGCTGTGCCTCCTGGTCGCCTTCGCTGCAGGGACCGCACGGCTGTCGAGTCACCGGATCGTCCGGTGGCCGGCGGCGGTCTTCGTGGAAACCTTCCGTGGCACCTCACTCATTGTGCAAATGTTCTGGTTCTTCTACGCCCTTCCTTTCTTCGGCATCCAGCTCCACCCGCTGACCGCGGCGGTCCTGGCGCTTGGCCTGAATGAAGGCGCCTACGCCGCAGAGGTGGTACGCGGGGCCATCAGTTCCCGTCCCAAGGGGCAGACCGAAGCCTGCATCGCGCTCGGAATGACGCCGGCACTGCGGTTGCGCAGGATTATCATTCCGCAGTCCATCCCCGCCATGCTCCCGCCCTTGGGAAACGTCATGGTGGACCTGCTGAAGAACACGTCTCTGGTCTCACTGGTCACGGTCGCAGACCTGACGTTCCGCGCACAGATGATTCGGAGCACCACCGGGGAAACGACGGCGATTTTCCTCACCATCCTGGTGATGTACTTCGTGCTCTCCTCGCTGCTGGCGCTGCTGACAGCGTGGCTGGAGCGGCGTTTCGCCCTGGACCGCAAGGCCAAGTCCATCAAGGAAAATGTGCGCGAGCTGACGAAAGTGGGTCCGCTGTGATCTGGGATAACAGTTTTGCGGTATCCATCATCCCCTTCCTACTCCACGGCCTGTGGGTGACGGTCAAAATTACCCTCCTGGGAACCGCGATCGCCGCGGCGTTGGGCCTGGCGCTCGCCGTGCTCCGCCGTCTTGCGATCCCCGTGGTATCCCCGGCGGCGTCGTTCTTCGTGATCTTTATCCGAGGAACGCCCCTGCTGGTGCAGGCGTACTGCGCGTACTTTGTGCTTCCGCTCTACGGCGTGAGCTTTGACGCCTTCACCACCGGTGTGGTGGTCATCGGCATCAACTACAGCGCGTACATGGCGGAGGTGTACCGCAGCGGAATCGAAGGCGTGCCTGCGGGGCAATGGGAAGCGTCCACGGCGCTCAGCCTGCCCCGCGCCAGGGTCTGGAGCAGGATCATCCTGCCGCAGGCGTTCCGCACCGTAGTGCCCATGCTCGGGAATTACCTGATCCAGATGTTCAAGGACTCCGCAATCCTTTCCGCCATCACGGTTGTGGAACTCATGGCCACCGCGCAGGCGATCGGATCATCGAGCTTCCGCTACCTTGAACCCCTCACCCTTGCCGCGTTGCTGTTCCTCGCGGTCAGCTACCCGGCATCCCAGATAGTCAATAGATTGGAGCGGCGTTATGCGCCCAAGCACTGAGTCTGACGCACCCGTGGCGGGTTCCGCCGGCGGGCCCATGGTCTCTTTCGACAATGTGAGCAAGAACTGGGGCGAAAACCACGTCCTGAAGGCCCTGAACTTCGAGGTCCGCGCCGGGGAGAAGGTGTCCATCATCGGACCCTCGGGTTCGGGTAAGACCACGATCCTGCGCATTCTGATGACGCTGGAAACACCAACCCAGGGCCTGGTCAAGGTGGACGGAGATGTCCTCTGGGATGTCAAGGCTGGTGACAGGCCCCGCGAGACCCGCCAGATGCGCGCTACCCGCCGGAAAATCGGCATGGTGTTCCAGCAGTTCAACCTCTTCCCGCACATGACAGCGCTGGAAAACATCATGGAGGCGCCCGTCCAGGTTCTCGGCATGAACAAGGGTGAGGCAAAGGAGCGCGCAGTCGAGCTCCTGAACCTTGTGGGCCTCAGCAAACACATGGACCACACGCCCCCGCAGATGTCGGGGGGCCAGCAACAGCGTGTGGCCATTGCCAGGGCACTGGCCATGAGGCCCAAGGTACTGCTCTTCGACGAGCCCACCTCTGCCCTGGACCCGGAGTTGATCGGTGAGGTGCTCAATGTGATCCGGGACCTGGCCCACAGCACCGACATGACCATGCTCATGGTGACCCATGAAATGCGATTCGCGGAGGAAATCTCGGACCGCGTGGTGATGTTCGACCACGGCAGGGCCGTGGAGAGTGGGCCGCCCGCCCAGATATTCAAGGACCCCCAGGAGGAACGTACCCGCACCTTCCTCCGGGCGGTCCTGCAGCACTGACCGGTCGCTACACCTCCACGACCAGGGAAATTTCGACGGGCGCCTGCTGGCCGTCCTCAATACTCACGTCACGCCCAAGCTTGCCGCTGATGGTCAGGACGCCGTCGCGGGCGGGGGTCTGGCCGGAAGTGAACACGAGGTTTCCAACTTGCCGGACCGGCACATGGTTGGCAACCGGGACCGTCGGGGAAGGCAGTTCCAATTCGATGGCGCGTATCGGGTCGAATGTTGTCAACAATCTACTTATCGGGAGAGTCATGGACGGCAGGACAGCAGCATTACCCGCAGGGCCACAGGTGCCTACAGGCATCGGTGTTGTGTGCCCGTTCGACATGGCGCTGGACGGGGAGCTGTGGCGCTGGATGCCACAGGATGTGTCCCTATTCTTCACGCGCACGCCGTTTTTGGAGAAGCCCGTAAGCCTGGAACTGGCGGAGGGCGTCAGTGATGACGGTGACATCTATAACGCGGCAAGGAACCTGAGTGTTGTACATCCGGCTGTCATGGCCTACGCGTGTACTTCAGGCAGCTTTGTCAACGGGGTTTCGGGCGCACGCCACGTGTCAAAAATGATGGAGGCGGCCAGCGACGCGCAGGGTGTGAGCACGTCCGAAGCACTGCTGGAAGCGCTGGCCTACCTGGGAACGTCCCGCGTTGTGATCATTACTCCCTACGTGCCGCAGCTTACTGCCCGGCTGGGTGAATTTCTGCGGGAAGCGGGGCATTCCGTTGTATCCGAGGCCGGCCTCGGGCTTGAGGGTGGCATATGGAAAGTTCCCTACCACACCACCAGTGAGTTGATCCGCCGGGCTGACGTGCCTGAGGCGGATGTTATCTTCATCAGCTGCACGAACCTGCCCACTTATGACCTTATTGCGCCGTTGGAAAGTGAGCTGGGCAAGCCGGTTCTCTCGGCAAACCAGGTGACCGCCTGGGCGTCGCTGCGGCGTGTGGGCAAGGAGTCGGTAGGCCCCGGCCAGCGCCTCCTGTCCTAGGATTCGGGGGAGGCTGGCCGGGGCATGGTGGGCCTATGCCCCGGCCGGGAGACCCGCGGTTTCCGCGAAGAGGTGGCCGAGCGCCGCACAGGGGCGCAAGGCTCCGGCGAGGCGGAGTCCCTGCCAGACCGTTACCTGGTTGGCCGTCAGGACCGGCTTGCCCAGTGTTTCTTCGAGATCGTTGATCCAGCGGGCAGTATGCAGGGCTGTATCCGGAATGAGGACAGCCTGTGCTTCGGGGCTGTCGTTGCTTCGGGCCAGTTCAAGGACGCACCCACGGTCGAGTTCGCCCGCGAGGGCCGCCGTGGCGATATCGTGGCTCACCAGTTGGGTCACGTCGATCCCGCCGTGGCCCAACAGGTCCACGAAGTGCCGGGATACCTCCTCGGGGTAGGTTGCGGCGACGGCCACCCGGCCCACCCCAAGTGCTCGAATGGCATCCACGAATGCCAGAGAGGTGGAGGAAGTGGGAACCTGAAGTGCGTCCTGGACCTCGCGCGCCTGCTGCCTTGCACCATCCCAGCCAAACACGAAGCTGCCGGACGTGCATGCCCACATGACAGCGTCGGGAGCGGCGGTTCGCAATTCCTGCGCACCCTCAAGAAGCCGTTCGCTCCTGCCCAGATCCAGCAGCGCCTCGACCTCGTGTGCATCGACGCCGACCGATGTGTGGACCAACGGAAGGCTGACGCCCTCGCCGAGAATCTCCTCCAGGTAGGGGTAATCGTCCTCAGCGCCGAAGCCCGGATACAGCATGCCGATGGTGACGCCCATCAATTCTCCTTTGAAATATATCGGGGAGGCTCCGCCGAATTGTTCACAATCGTACGAAAAGTAGAGGCTAAAAGATAGGAAAGTAGGATTGTTGACAATTGTGACTACCGCCACATATTCTGGCTCCAGACCCGCTTGCGCCGGGCACGACCGCCCAGGCAAATCGAACCTCTTTTGACCACTGAGTGCAGACCGACGAGGAGCTTTGCCACGTGCTTGATTCACTTGAATGGGCGACCGCCACGCAACTGCTGGCCGCATATCGGGCGGGAGAGGTCTCTCCGGTGGAGGCCACTCGGGCAGCCCTTGACGCAGTAGCCGAACAGAACGCCGAAATCAATGCGTTTTGCCTGGTTGAGGAAGAGTCAGCCCTTGCAGCAGCGCGCGCTTCCGAGACCCGGTGGCGCCGGAATGAACCGTTCGGCAAGGCAGACGGAGTTCCGACGTCGATCAAGGACCTGCTGCTGACCGACGGATGGCCGACTCTTCGCGGGTCCCGGCTCACCTCCCCTGAGGGGGATTGGAACGAAGACGCACCCGCTGTAGCGAGGTTGCGCGAAAGCGGAGCTGTACTCCTCGGCAAGGTCACAAGCCCGGAATTTGGCTGGAAGGGCGTCACCGACAGTCCCCGGTGCGGTACCACCCGCAATCCCTGGGACGCTTCCCGCACTGCAGGTGGCTCCAGTGGCGGAAGCGCTGCCGCCGTGGCCCGGGGAATGGGACCCTGGTCGGTAGGAACAGACGGCGGAGGATCCATTCGCATCCCCGCCGGCTTTAGCGGCGTGGTTGGCTTCAAGCCGACCTACGGAACGGTCCCGCTGTATCCAGCCAGTCCCTTTGGGACCCTCGCTCATGCTGGACCGATCACCCGCACAGTCGAAGACGCGGCGCTGATGCTGGACGTCCTGTCCCAACCGGATGTCCGGGACTGGTCTGCCGGCCCCGCCCTGGAGCGGTCCTTCCTGGGGACGCTCGGCGAAGGGATACGGGGCAGGAGGATTGCGTTCAGCCCAGACCTCGGATATGGCCGGAATGATCCTGAGATCGAAGCCGCAGTGCGGAACGCAGTGGCGGTGCTGGCGGAGGTCGGTGCGGTCATCGAGGAAATCGAACTCGGTTGGACGGATCCGGTCGACGCCTACCACGTTCTGTGGTTCAGTGGCGCGGCCAAGGTAGTTGAAGGCTACGGGCAGGGTGCCGTCGAGCATATCGATCCCAACCTGGCTGCTGCCCTCGAGCGGCACTCCGGGTTCACCGCAAGTGACTATCTGGACGCGACCGCGGTGCGCATGAAGCTGGGCCGGGAAATGGGGCTGCTCCACGAAAGCTACGACCTACTGGTGACGCCTACGCTTCCCATACCCGCGTTCGAAGCAGGACGCGACGTGCCCGCTGGGTCGCCCTCTCCGGACTGGACCTCGTGGACCCCCTACAGCTATCCCTTCAATCTCACGCAGCAGCCCGCGATCAGCGTTCCGTGCGGGTTCACTGCTGAAGGACTGCCTGTGGGGCTTCAGCTGGTTGGCCCGCGGCACGGGGATGCCCTGGTGCTGTCCGCCGCTGCGGCCTACGAGGGCGCCGCTGGCTGGCAGTGCATCCACCCCGGCACCAAAGCACAACTATCCACAACCAGGAAGTAGCCCCATGGCACGGTACATCAACATCACCCTCGAAAAGCGCGGCGTCACCTGCAAGGCGTTGCTGCACGACGATGCGGCACCCCGTACTGCCAACGCAGTGTGGGATGCATTGCCCCTGTCCGGGCAGGTATTCCATGGCAAGTACGCCCGGAATGAGATCTACAACCTCATCCCCTCCTTCGCGCCGGCTGAACCGGGGCCGGAGAACACAACAGTGACACCGATTCCGGGAGATGTCTGTTACTTCACTTTCACGTCCAACGACCTGAAGACCCCGTCTCACGGGTACGAGGCAGACCCCGGAACCGACACCGTTACAACCATTGTGGACCTGGCGGTTTTCTACGGGCGCAACAACCTGCTGCTCAACGGGGATACGGGGTGGGTGCCCGGGAACGTCTTCGCCACCATCGTGGAGGGTTTGGATGAGATGGCTGCTGCCTGCCAGGACATCTGGATGGGCGGCGCACGGGATGAAACGCTGACATATTCAAAGGTGGAATAGGTTGCGGACCAGCATCAGGCAAAGGCCCGCCTCCGGGCAGGCTCCGTGAGGTTTTCTTCCTGATCGGGATGGCTGACCGGAACTTACCCACCCCGCTTACTTTAGGATTGTAGACATGCGGAACGAATGTCCGAGAGTGCCTCATGGCAATTAGATACGAGAGAAACGTGATCTTGAATGCAGAGATTTGAGCCCGTCGTGCGCGAGTCCACGCCCTCAATCATTGCCGGGAAGCTGCGCGACGCGATCGGGCGCGGCCACATACCGCCCGGAGCGCAGCTCGGTGAGGCCGAACTCGCCAAGGAACTGGGAGTCAGCCGCGGTCCGCTGCGGGAAGCAATGCAGCGCCTGACCCAGGAGGGGCTGCTCATCAGTATCCGTAACCGCGGCCTCTTCGTGATCACCATGACGGACGAAGAGGTGCGGGACATGTATGTGGCACGCACTGCCGTCGAACGCGCCGCATCCGAGGTCATTCTCCAGGGAGGCGGCAAGGACGTCGCCGCACAGCTGCAGCGAGTCGTCAAAGCTATGAAGAAGGCAGCAGACAAGGGCGACCTGGATGCGATGTCCGAGGCCGACATGGAGTACCACGCCACTCTGGTGACGGGTGCTGCCAGTACTCGGCTGACCAGGATGCACAATACCCTACTCACGGAAACCCGCATGTGCCTTACCGCCCTGGAGAAGAAGTATCCGGACCCGCACGCCCGGGTGGGGGAGCACCAAGCCATCGCCGAAGCACTGGCCGAAGGGGACCAAGAGCGGGTATCGAAGCTACTGGTAAGTCATATGGAAGATGCGCTGGAGCGGCTGACGGGCAGGGACGACAACGCAGTGGCTGCAACCGCTTAGGGTGGTATCCAGTCTGCAGGCCAAGGAATACAGGCGGCCGGCTTCGCACAACGCGAAGCCGGCCGGTTACGTTTTTCAGGCAGTGCGGCCGGGCATCTGACGCAGGCACATCAGCGCGTATGCTCTGGCCGCTGCCACTAACTCCCCGATAGACACGGACTCATTGACCTGGTGCGCCTGGTCGTTCAGCCCACCCGGGCCGAGGACGATGGTCGGTACGCCCAGATCGCGGGCGATGAAGCCGCCATCACAGGCGGCCGTCCAGCCGGTCACCGCACTGGCGACGCCTACGTCAGCCAGTGACGCTACTGCACCGGAGACCAGTGGATGGGACTCTGGTGTGCGAAAGCCCGGCATTTCCATGGTGACGGAGCCCTCGACCGAGATGCCGTCGGTATCGATTCCGGCTTCACCGATACGCTGGAGCAATTCGCGCAGGATGAGCTGCGCGTCGTCGTCGGGCATGAGGCGCCGGTCCAGGGAGAGGGTGCATTCGGACGCCACCATTGAGGTTCCGGAGCCGCCCTGTATAAGGCCGGTGTTCCAGGTGCCGGCACCGAGCATCGGGTCGAGGTCTTCCTGTAGCAGGGTATGGTCCTCGCGCACCAGCATCAGGATCCTCGCCGCGGCGTCGATCGCGTTGCGGCCATCGGATGGTCGGCCCGAATGGGCCGACTTCCCCGTGACCTTTACTTCGATGTAGCTGTCTCCCCTGCACGCGATGACCGTCTCGAGATCGGTTGGTTCGGCCACCACACAGGCGGCGTAGGAGAAGGAGGAATCCGCCAGCGCCGCGGCGGTGTAGGCGCGGATGCCGATGCCGAGATCTTCCTCGTCCACTGTGCACGCCAGCGCAGCATTTCCCGGGAGCTTCACCCCGGCGTCTTTCAATGCCTTCAACGCAATGAGCACCGCGGCCAGTCCGCCCTTCATGTCGGTCGAACCGCGACCGAAGAGTCTCCCATCGCGAACGTACGGTTCGAAGGGAGGCCGCTCCCAGCCGCTGCCGGCCGGCACTACATCCGAGTGGCCGAGGAAGAGGATGCCGGGTTGGTTTCCGCCGGGCAGGACAGCGGTGAAGTTTGGACGCCCGGGGGCCACATGCTCCATGGTGACCTCCAGTCCTGCGCCGAGGCAGAAGTTCTTCAGGACCTCGACGGTGACCTCCTCGGTACTGCCGGGATTCTCACCGCCTGCAGCCACCAGCGCTCTAGTGAGGGAGACGAGGTCGGCCTCAGTGATGAGACCCAGGACCTGAGCCTCCAGCGCCTGCAAACCGGGAGAATGCACTTGAACGGCGTTGCTCACGCGCGGTCGCCGTCCTTCAGGGCAGCCAGTTCGCGGTCCATCGCCCGGCGCAGCCTGATGATGCCTTCCTCAGCCCGCTCGGGAGTAGTGGAAGCGAAGCAGAGCCGCAGGGCGTCATCGAACTTTCCGCCTGGAGACAGCGCCGGTCCGGGAATGAAGGCTACGCCCTCGGCAAGGGCAGTCTCGAACAACTTCCGGGTCGATATACGTGCATCCTCGCCCTGCAGGGTCAGCCAGAGGAAGAATCCGCCTTCGGGATCGGTGGCACTCACCCGGTCGCCGAGATGGCGGCGCAGGGTCTCGCGCAGGGCGTCCTTGCGGCGCTTGTATTCGACGCGCAGGCCGGCGAGGTGATTATCCAGTCCGCCGCGGCGAATGAACTCGGCGACGATGTGTTGGCCCGGAAGATTGGTGCAGGTGTCCATCGCCTGCTTGGCGTTGATCACCAGTTGGCGCAGCGCCGGATCTGTGTCCACCCAGCCTACGCGCAACCCCGGGGCCAGGATCTTGGAGAACGTGCGTACCGAAAACAGCAGGGGATCGCCCGGGCTGAGTGCTTGCAGGGAGGGGAGGTCCTCGCCCTGGAAACGGAGCAGCCCGTACGGGTCGTCGTCGATGATCACCGAGTTCCACTCGTGCGCCAGCTCAAGCAGTTTGTGGCGGCGGGACAACGAGAGTGTGACACCGGCGGGGTTCTGGAAGTTCGGGATGGTATAGATGGCCTTGGGCTTGCGACCGGCTGCGGCCACCAGCTCCGGCAGGTCCTCGACTATGAGGCCGTCCTGGTCGGTCGGCGCCTCAAGCAATTCGGCGCCATAGCTGAGGGCTGTTGCGCTGCCGTTGGTGTAGGTGGGGCTTTCCACGATCACCAGATCGCCGGGGTTGATGAATATTTTGCACGCGAGATCCAGACCCTGCATTCCGCCCGCCGTGATGGTGACGCGTTCTTCGCTGGTCGGATCCGATGTTCCGGCGAGGTAATCCACCAGGGCCTTCAGCAGCACCGGTTCGCCCTCGGTAGCACCGTAGGTCATTGAGCTGTGGTTCAGAACCTGACCTGCGATGTCCCGGAATTCCTCCAGCGGCACGGCTTCGTCTGCAGGTGATCCCATGGCGAACCGGACAATATCGTGGGTCTGTGAGGCCAGCAGGGAGGTGCTGGAATCGATCACCGAGCCCACGAGGTCAGAAGCGCGGTCGGCAAGCGGCAGGGTGGCCTGGGATCGGGTGGCAAAGTGGTCAATAGTCATGGCTTAGCTGCCTTTCTGGAGCAGTTCACGGGGGAAGCTGGTGAAGGTTTCCACGCCGTCGGACGTGACGCGGATTGACTCGGAGAGCTCGTAGCCGTAGTTGTCCATCCACATTCCTCCGATGAGATGGAAGGTCATGTTTTCGGCGAGGACGGATTCATCCTCGGACCGGATGGAAATGGTTCTTTCGCCCCAGTCCGGGGGGTAGCCGATGCCGATGGAGTAACCGATTCGGGACGGTTTTTCGAGGCCGTACTTTGCAAGTGTCCAGTTCCACGCACGCGCCAGCTCGCGTACGGGTACTCCCGGTTGCACTTCGCTCAGAACAGCATTGATGCCGTCGGAGACGGCGTCGGCCAGCCTGACGACGTTAGCGGGGGTTTTTCCGAGCGTGAGCGTCCGCGCGAGAGGCGTGTGGTACCGCTTGTGGGCACCGGCGAGTTCGATGACGACACTTTGTCCCGCTTCGAAGCAATCTTCGCTCCATGTGAGGTGCGGAGTGTCTGCGGCTTCTCCGGTAGGAAGCATAGGAACGATCGAGGGGTAATCACCGCCGATTCCATTGGCGCCGGTGATCTGGGCTCTACTGATCGCTGCCGCGGCATCACACTGCCGGACGCCGACGTCGATCGTTTCAACCGCGGCCTCCATGGCGGCCATGCAGACCTGTGCGGCACCGCGCATCAACTGGATTTCAGCCGGCGACTTGATGACCCGGACCCAGTTGATCAGCTCGAAGCTGTCAACCAGGGTCCATTCCGGAATGGCATTGACCAGGGATCGGTAGGCCTTGGGGGAGAAAAAGTGCGAATCCATCTCCAGCCCTACGCAGCCCTTCGCGGCCGGGGCGATGAGGAATCGCTCACGCAGGGCGAACGCCACCCAGTCGAAGGGGTGGATATGCGGGCGGTGCACGTATTGCTCCGGGTACCCCACAATGCAATCCTCCGGCAGCCAGGTGGTGCGGAACGCGCCGCCGGCGTCCATGGCGCGCGCAAACAGCAGCATGGGTCCGTCTGAGGGAACAAAGACAAGTTGCGGTGTATAGAACGACCACGCGTTGTACCCGGTGAGGTAATAGATGTTGGACGGATCGGTCACAAGCAGGGCAGAAAGACCCTGCTTGGCCATCCGAGAGCGGACGCAGGCAAGCCGCGCGTCGTACTCTTCCTGGCTGAACAGCAAGAAGATACCTCCGATAAGTAAGAAGATTGTTTACAATCTAACAAGTGTGGCGCGCGTCACACAAGCCGCATTCCGGCGCGGTTCTCGACAGCACCTGCGCTGCTGACATAGCCGCGATCCTTGTCCACCACATTGCTCAGATCCTCGCCGGCTGCCCAGCGCTCCAGATTGTGTTGGAACTGCTCCGCCAGTGCGTCCCGCCAGCCGATCACATCACCGCACATATGGGCGGACATATGTGCGTTCTCCATGCCCCACAGCGGGCTGTCAGTGGGAAGCGGTTCTTCGCTGAACACATCGAGCGAGGCGGCAGCGATCTGACCCTGCTGCAACGCCCGGATGAGCGCCGGTTCATCGACGAGGGCCCCCCGACCGAGGTTCACCAGGTGGGCTGAGGGCTTCATGGCCGCCAGGATGCCGGAGTCGATCAGGTGCCGGGTCTCGTCGGTTAGCGGGGCGACCAGGATGATGTGGTCCGCCCACCCTGCATGCTCAGCCAAATAGTTACTGGGCAGCACGGTGCCGAAGTCCGGATCATCCTCGCGGGCAATGCGCCCGACGCCACGGACCTCCATGCCGACTGCTCTCAGTAGGCGGCCGGTGGCGCGGCCGATCCCGCCTGTTCCCACGACCAGTACGCGGGATCCTCCCGTGCGTGTCAGCTCCCGGTGCTGCCATCGGCAATCCCGCTGCAGGCTCTTGCTGCGGTGCAGTTGCTTATCATGGGCCAGGATGGATGCCAGCGCGAATTCCGCGATCGGCTGATCAAAGATGCCGTGGGCATTGGTGACAACCACATCTGAGGTCCGTAGGTCATCGAACATCATCGCGTCAACGCCGGCTGCTGCCACATGGACCCACTGCAGCCTGTTCGCCTTCGGCCACGCTTGTTTGAGCGCTGACGAGAAGAAGTCCCACAAAAAGAGGACCTCAGCGTCGGAGGATGCGGCCGGCAGGCCGGCAGTGTCCGTAACGGTGACCTCCGCGAGTGACTCAAGGGTCTTGAGATTGTAGGGAAGCGGCTGCTCTTTTGCAGCGAGGATGACCACCTTGGGGGCGTTCTTTGTGTTACTCACGCCACAACGGTACCCGATCGCCCTATTGTTGACAATCCTCCGATGTGATGTGCATCATGGACGGCATGACCTCGCTCAGCCCCGCACTCAAGCAAGCAACGCCTGTCGTCGTGGACCATGCCCTTGGCAGCTGGATCCACGGCACCGACGGCAAGGATTACCTCGACTTCACCACCGGTATTGGCGTAACCAGTACCGGCCACTGCCACCCGAAGGTGGTTGCAGCGGCCCGTGAGCAGGTCGGCAAGATCATTCACGCCCAGTACACCACCGTTATGCACAAGCCGCTGCTTGAGCTGACTGAGAAGCTCGGCGAGGTCCTGCCTGCGGGCCTGGATTCGGTCTTTTACGCCAACTCCGGGTCCGAGGCCGTCGAAGCGGCCATCCGCCTCGCGCGCATGGCAACCGCCCGCCCCAATATCATTGTCTTCCAGGGCGGCTTCCACGGACGCACGGTTGCAGCGGCCTCACTGACCACCGCTGGCACGAAGTTCTCGGCCGGCTTCTCGCCCCTCATGTCAGGGGTCCACATGTCCGCTTTCCCCTATGCATACCGGTACGGGTGGGATGAGGACCTGGCAGTGCAATTCGCACTGCAGGAACTCGACTATCTGCTTCAGACGCGCACCGCACCCAACGACACCGCGGCCTTCCTGATTGAGCCGGCTCTGGGCGACGGCGGTTACCTGCCCACCCCGCCGGCGTTCATGGAGGGGCTGCGGGAGCGTGCCGATAGACACGGAATCCAGCTGATCTTTGATGAGGTCCAGGCAGGCGTGGGCCGCACAGGAAAGTTCTGGGGCCACCAGTATTCCGCTGCCACACCGGATATCCTCATTACAGCCAAGGGCATCGCTTCAGGGTTCCCCATTTCCGCAATCGCGGCCTCGACTGAAACCATGTCCAAAGCGTGGCCGGGTTCCCAGGGAGGAACGTACGGTGGAAACGCTGTCTCCGCCGCTGCCGGCGTGGCGACGCTGGAAGTGGTGAAGGAGGAGAACCTCGTGGAGAACTCACGGATCCGCGGCGAGCAGCTGCAGGCCGGGTTGAAGGACATCCAGACCCGTTTCCCGGTGATCGGCGACGTTCGTGGCCGAGGGCTCATGCAGGGTATTGAGTTCACCGCAGAAGACGGTACGCCGGACGCAGCAACCGCCGCCGCCGTACAGCAGGCAACCACAGATCAGGGCCTGCTCACACTGACCTGCGGACCTGCCGGAAACGTAGTCCGCCTGATTCCTGCGCTCGTAGTGACTGCGGAGGAAATCGCCACCGGACTGGATCGTTTCGAAGCTGCGATCGGCGCCGTCGTGGGTGCGGTTCCCGCCACCGCCGGAGTCTGAGCCGGCTCATGACTGACGTTTCACCGCTCAACGCGCAGCCGGGAAGCACGCCGGATCTGAGCCCGCTGAGCTTCGGAACGCGGGTCATCGCGGCCTCCGTACCCCAGGTCGGGGCGTCCCCCGGCGCAACTGCCGGACCGCAGCGAAGAGCGCTTGACCGGCTCTCTGCGGCGGGCATCAACGCCGATACGTCCCCGCGCCGACTGGCCGAGTACTCGTATGACGCGTCCAATTACCGGCTGCCGCCGCTCGCCGTCGTGTTTCCGAGAACTGCTGATGATGTGGTCACCACATTGGCGGTGTGCCGCGAAACCGGTACTCCGCTCATCAGCCGGGGCGGCGGCACGTCCATGGCGGGCAACGCCGTCGGTCCGGGGATCGTGCTGGACTTTTCACGGCACATGAACCGCATTCGCAGCGTCGATGAAGCGTCCGGCATCACGGATGTGGAACCCGGCGTTGTGCTCGCTGTTCTCTCCCGCGAAGTGGAGAAGGTTACCGGAGGGCGCCTGACCTTTGCTCCCGACCCATCGTCGAAGAACCGTGCCACTGTGGGCGGGTCGTTGGGTAATGACGCCTGCGGCAACCACTCCGTGCGCTATGGGCGCACCTCGGATCATGTGGCAGAGATCGACGTCGTTACTTCCGACGGCGCCCGGCTCACCGCCACAGAAACCGGCCTCCGGGCCACGGACGCAGCCGACGCGAACTCGGTGGCGCGCGCAGCTGCCCTGACGAATGAGCTCAAGGAGCTTGCGCATAAGAACCTGGCTGAATTCCGGCTGGAGCTGGGAAAGATCCAGCGGCAGGTGTCCGGTTACCATCTGGCCAATCTGCTGCCGGAAAACGGCTTCAATGTAGCCCGTGCGCTCGCCGGATCCGAGGGAACCTGCGTTGTTGTCACCGGTGCCCGGATGAAGCTCGTGCCCAAACCGGCCAGCGCACTGCTGGTCTGCCTAGGTTACGCGGATGTGGTGGATGCGGCGCGGGACATCGAAACCATTCTCGAGTTTTCGCCAGCCGCTGTGGAAGGCATCGACGAGGCCATCGTCGACACCATGCGCTTCCGCCGCGGTGAGGCTGCCGTTACGGCCCTGCCGGGCGGCAGGGCCTGGCTGTACGTGGACCTCGACGGCGATGACCCGTCAGCGGTTACTGCCGAAGCTGAGCGGCTGCTTGCACGTCTGCGTGGCAACGGGCGTCTGGTTGACGGGCGCACAGTACCGGACGCCGTGGAGAGGGCATCACTGTGGCGAGTCCGGGAGGACGGAGCCGGTCTGTCCTTCCGTCTGGCCACCGGTGGTGAATCGTGGCCCGGGTGGGAAGACTCCGCGGTTGCGCCGGAGAAGCTCGCTGATTACCTGGCGGAGTTCCGGGAACTGCTGGAGCGCTTCGGGCTGCAGGGCGTGATGTACGGGCACTTCGGTGCCGGTTGCATGCACATCCGTATCACCTATGACCTGCGTACCGACGAGGGCAGAGCCGTCTTCGAGGAGTTTTCGAGGGAAGCGGCAAGATTGGTGGTGCGCCACGGCGGATCCCTGTCCGGCGAGCATGGGGATGGCCGTGCCCGCTCACAGCTGCTGCCGCTCATGTACTCGCCGCGGATGCTTGAGGCCTTTGCGGACTACCGCCGCAGCTGGGACCCTGCAGGCATACTGAACCCCGGCACCCTGACGGACCCGGACCCGCTGACTGCAAACCTCGCCCTGGACGGGGTGCCGCAACGGCAATGGCGGACCAGCTTTGATCTGCGTCCCCTGCACGCCGGAGGCGGCGACGCTACCGAAACCCATGATCCGGCGCAGGCCGCCGGGAGTGGTCTCGACCCGTGGGTGCATGCCGTTCAGAGCTGTATCGGCGTCGGACGCTGCCGCACGGATGTTGGCGGCGTGATGTGCCCGAGCTACCGGGCCACGCGGGATGAGAAGGATTCGACCCGCGGACGCTCCCGGGTCCTCCAGGACATGGTCCGCGGCGCGCGCACCGTGGCGGAGGGCTGGAAATCCGAGGAAGTCCGCGAGGCCCTGGATCTCTGCCTCTCCTGCAAGGCGTGCTCCAGCGACTGCCCCACGGGCGTGGACATGGCCACCTACAAGGCGGAGTTCTTCGACCACTACTATCGGGGCAGGATCCGCCCGATGTCGCACTTCTCGCTGGGCTGGTTGCCCCGGTGGCTGAAGGTCACCGGGCGCATTGCTCCGCTGGTCAACGCCGTCCTGGCCACGCCGCTGGGCAAGGTGGCCGCGCTGCTGGGCGGACTGACCACTGAGCGGTCACTGCCGCGCTTCGCCGGCGGCTCCGAATGGCGCCGGGAAGTTGCTGCCGCAGGTGTCTCTCCCATGCAACGCAATAAGCCAGGGAACGACGGCGACCGTCGTCTGCCTGCGGACGGCGTGGTGTTGTTCGTGGACACCTTCACGAAGGGCTTCCGTCCGGAGGTTGCTGGAGCCGCTGCGCGGGTCCTCGCGGAGGCGGAAGAACGGGTGGAATGTTCGCCGGACGCCTGCTGCGGGCTGACCTGGATTTCCACCGGCCAGCTGGACACGGCCAGGAAGCTGATGGCGAATGCTGCCGAAGTGCTCGATGACGGCACCGATCGTCCGATCGTGGTGGTGGAGCCCAGTTGCGCTGCTGCGCTGCGCAAGGACCTTCCGGAGCTGGTCCACTCCGAGCGGGCCCGACGGGTGGCGGCGAGGGTACGCAGTTTTGCCTCCCATGTCGGCGAGTTGTCCGGTGCAGGCTGGACCCCGGCACCCGCCGAGCCGCTGCCCGCCCAGGTGGTGCTGCAGACGCACTGCCACGAATATTCGGTCTTCGGAGCCGGAACCCAGAAGGCGGCTCTGGCAGCCATGGGAGTCACCGGTGTGATCGATGCAACGGGCTGCTGCGGAGTGGCGGGGAACTTCGGCTTCGAGAAGGAACACTACGAGATCAGCATGCAAGTGGCCGAGCAGGCTCTGGCCCCGGCTCTGCGCAGCACCGCTGCCGACTCGGTGGTACTCACTGACGGCTTCTCCTGCGCCATGCAGGTCAGGCAGCTTGATGAGGCCCGGCCGGGGAACCATCTCGCCCAACTCCTTGACCCCGGCCCTGCACAGACTGCCGCTAAGCGCGTCGCCCGGGCCACAGAAACTTCTGAACTCCAACGAAAAGGATTCCTGATATGACAACGCAGACAACAACTCACACAACCTCCGAGCAGGCGCGGGACGCCATCGCCACCGTCAGCACCGGCCTCTTCATCGACGGAGAATGGACCGAAGCCGCCTCCGGCAAGCGCTTCGATGTCATCAATCCAGCCACCGAAGAAGTCATCGCAACAGTGGCCGACGGCGGCCCGGAAGACGCCCGGCGCGCGATTGAAACCGCCGGCCGCGTCCAGAAGGAATGGGCACGGACTGCACCGCGCGAACGCAGCGAGATCCTGCGGCGCGCCTACGACCTCATCATGGCCCGGCAGGACGAGCTCGCGCTCATCATGACCTCCGAAATGGGCAAGCCGTTCGCCGAGGCAAAGGGCGAGGTGGCCTATGCCGCTGAGTTCTTCCGCTGGTTCTCCGAAGAGGCCGTCCGCATCGGTGGAGACCTCACCACCACGGGTGACGGCAAGAACCGGATTCTCGTTTCGAAGGAACCGGTAGGACCGTGCGTTCTCGTGACGCCGTGGAACTTCCCCTTGGCGATGGGCACCCGCAAGATCGGTCCTGCTATCGCCGCCGGCTGCACAATGGTATTCAAACCCGCCAACCTCACCCCGCTGTCGTCGCTCGCGCTGGTGGACATTCTCATCGAGGCTGGCCTGCCCAAGGGCGTACTCAACGTTGTCTGCACCACGAAGGCCTCGGAAGTCGTCTCGCCGTGGATGTCCAGCGGGATAGCACGCAAGGTCAGCTTCACCGGCTCGACCGCCGTCGGCGTGCGACTGCTTGAACAGGCCGCCGAACACGTCATGCGTTCCTCCATGGAGCTCGGCGGCAACGCACCGTTCATCGTCTTCGAGGATGCGGACCTGGACCGGGCTGTTGATGGAGCAGTGGCAGCGAAAATGCGCAACATGGGCGAGGCCTGCACCGCGGCGAACCGGCTCTTCGTGCACCGTTCCGTAGCAGACGAGTTCGCTCGAAAGCTCGCTGCACGACTCGGCGCACTGACGGTGGGTGACGGTGCTGCGCAGGGCACCGACGTCGGCCCGCTGGTAGAAGAGAAAGCGCTGACCAAGGTGCAGGAACTGGTGGACGATGCCGTAGCCAAGGGGGCCAGTGTGGTCTGCGGAGGGTCTCGGCCTGAGCGGCCGGGTTACTTCTACTCACCGACCGTATTGTCCGGGGTCAACCCGGAATCGCACCTGATGAGCGAGGAAATCTTCGGACCGGTGGCTCCGGTGGTGCCGTTCGACACCGAGGAAGAAGTGATCCGGCTGGCCAATGACACCCCGTGGGGTCTGGTGGGCTACCTCTTCACGCAGGACGTGGACCGAGGCTTCCGTATGGGCGATGCCCTGGAAGTCGGCATGGTGGGCCTCAACACCGGCATCGTGTCCAACCCCGCGGCACCCTTCGGCGGAGTCAAGGCCTCCGGTTTGGGTCGCGAAGGCGGACGGGTCGGCATTGAAGAGTTCCTTGAAACCAAGTACATGGCCATCCCGCGCGGCTGACCGTCTCCAACCGAACCAATGAAGGACGACCAATGATGACCAGTCCACATTCCGTGCACAATGCCCATCCGGAACCCGGCATTGCGCCCGGCGCCGAGCCGAGCACCCAGGAGGGCAAACGTACCCTTCACCGCTCGATCCTCGGATCGGCGCTTGGCAACGCCGTCGAGTGGTTCGACTACGGTGTCTACGGCTACCTGACGATTTACATGGCCGTGAACTTCTTCGGCTCTGAGGAAGGCGACGGCGGCCTCGGCGTCACATTGACGCTTGCCACCCTGGCCCTCTCCTTCCTCGTGCGCCCGCTGGGGGGCCTGATCCTGGGACCGTTGGGCGACAAGGTGGGCCGCCAGAAGATCATGGTGCTTACCGTGACCCTCATGACCGTGGCCACCGGTGCCATTGGTGTGCTGCCGACGCTTGAAACGGCTGGCCTCCTCGCACCGGTGCTCCTGCTGGTCTGCCGCCTGGTGCAGGGTTTCTCCGCCGGCGGTGAATACGGCGGCGCTGCGGTCTACATGGCGGAGTCCGCGCCGGACCGCCGTCGTGGTTTCCTTGGTTCCTTCCTGGAGTTCGGCACCACCGTCGGGTTCATGCTCGCCGCGATTGTCTGCACCACGCTGATCACCATCGTTGGTGATGATGGCATGGAGGCCGGCTGGTGGCGACTGCCGTTCCTGCTGACCATCCCGCTGGGTCTCACAGCACTGTGGATCCGCACCCGCCTGGTAGAGGCGCCCGTCTTTTCCGAGGCCTCGCAGCACAAGGAAACCATGCGATCGCCGCTCCGGCATGCGCTGAAGCATAACTGGCGCCAGCTCCTGGTCCTTGCGGGTTTTGTGGTGCTGCTGAACGTGGCGTTCTACCTGATCCTCGGGTACATGCCCACGTACCTGAGTGGCCAGCTGGGACACAGCACTGCGCAGGGAAACTGGATGCTGGTGGCAATCATGGGATTGATGCTTCTGGCAATCCCGCCGGTCGGGGCGCTGTCCGACCGGGTCGGGCGCAAGCCTCTGCTGCTCGCAGCCGCGCTCGGATATACGCTGCTGTCCGTGCCGGCCGTGATGCTCCTTGGCATGCCAAGCCTTGCACTGCAGTTCCTGGGCCTTGCTGTTCTAGGCTTCCTGCTCGTGATCCTGGTGTCGTCTGTTTCCTCCACGCTGCCGGCCCTGTTCCCTACGGCTGTCCGTTACACCGGCTTTGCAATCGCCTATAACTTCTCGACAGCGTTCTTCGCCGGACCTTCCCAGACTGTCGCCAACCAGCTGATCGAGACTACCGGCAACCAGCTGGTGCCCGGCTGGTACATGGCGTTGGCCGGTGTCATCGGTCTGGTGAGCATCCTGTTCATGCGAGAAACTGCGCAGGCCACCCTGCGCGGCGAGGAACTTCCGGGTGATCCCCGGTCGGTGGGCCTGCCGAAACGAGAATACGTGGAGCTCAATCGGGCTGACGCCCAGAAGCGGCGCGACAGTTTCTAACATGCACGGTTCCTGAAGTGCACAGCTCGGCACCGGGGCTGGAGTATCTGTTCCGACACTCCAGCCTCGGCTGCCGCGCAGGCGCTCTTTCCCGCCCAGTAGGCTGGAACCCATGATTGCCGACCTCATCCGACGGCCGGCCACTCCCGCCGAGGTCGCCGCGGACAGTGTCAGGGCCGTTGCCATACTCAGCACTCTGGCCATGGTTCTCTGGTGGGGCCCGGTGGATGTTGCGGTGTTCTTCCTGGCGCTCGGCGGACTCACGCTCTCCCGGTACGCGCGTCCCCACCCCGTGTTCGACGCCGTCTACGGGTGCGCGCTGATCTTTGCCTGCTGGAGCAGCGTCCTGAACCTGTACGAGAAAATCTCCTGGTGGGACCTCCTGGTCCACTACCTCTGCACAGGCCCGGTCGCGGGAATGGCGTACGTGCTGGCTGCTCACCTCCGGTTGCTGCCGGCGCCGGGGCCCACACGCCGGCACCGTGTGGGCGTGGTTTTCCAGGTGACGCTGCTCGGCATCGCGCTCAGCGTCCTCTGGGAGTTCGCGGAGTGGGCCGGTGACGCCTGGGTGGATGAGGACATCTACGTCACCTACGCCGACACCATGGGTGACCTCGGCGTTGCGACCCTCGGCTCGCTCGCCGCGGGGATCCTTCTCGCCGCGCTCACCCGTCCCCGGGGGCGTTCGCGGCCCTGACCGCGGGTACCCGGCACGCCGCCTCGAGGACCATCCAGGCCTGAAGCTGGGTGGACAATTCCACCATGCCGTTGCCCGCCGGTTCCCCCGGTGTGGCGGGGG
>NZ_KI914588.1:53051-57122 GCF_000520475.1 Arthrobacter sp. 35/47 | reverse complement strand
CGGTACGACGGCGGCTGCCGGCCTCCCGCCCGGTGCGCCCCTTCCAGAGGGCGTCCGCCGTCGTCGTAATCAGGGTTCCGGCGGTGGTGCGGGATGCCTCCGGTAGCACAGGGGATACGGCCGCGAGGGCAAGATAGCGGGCGAGGATCCCGGTGAAGAGGCCGCCGTCGCCGCCGCCGTGTGTGCGCAGGGCACCGGATGGCTGGACGAGGTGCGTTGCCACGGCGTCGATGAGGTTCCCTGCGCGCTGCAGGTTCTGCTCGCCGCCGAGCGCCAGCAGGGCACCGAGCACGGGGCCCTGGTTGTAGGTGTAGAGGTTGCTCACGAGGCGCTCGCCGGGGAGGCGGATGCCGTCATGGAGGAGGCCGGTTTCCGGGTCCTGGAGCCGGGCGAACATCCAGTCGACCAGCCGGGCGGCCTCCTCCCGCCGTCCGAGCCTGGCGAAATACAGCGTTGCGGGGGCGGTGGCCGGGGTGTTCTTGAAGTCGCGTGAGGTGTTCCAGAACAGGCCGCCGCCGAGGTCGGGCGTGTGCGCGGATGCCAGGACCGGGTTCAGGGCGGTGAGCGGCCGGGTTCCGGCGATGTCAGCCGCCCGCAGCGCGGCGAGAGCCAGCCAGGCCATGTCGTCGTAGTAACTGTTGCGCCAGCGGCCGCCGTTGCGCAGGCGGATGGTGCGCAGCAGGCGGCGGGCGCGCGTGCGGTGGCAGACGCCGTCGTCGTGCTCACTGGGGTTGGCGCTTTCCCGCTCTGCGGCGTCGAGCAGGCAGTCGAGGTAGTGCGCCTGCCACCAGTAGTGCCAGGGTGCGCCGGTCCGGCGCGGGAGGCTCACCTGCGCCAGATGGGTGCCGGGGAGGCCGAACAGCCGGCCACCGAAGGCGCCGGAGACTGACGAGGCCGCTGCTGCGGCGCGGGCGCGCGCCACGGCTTGTTCCTCAAACGTGTTGCTGGTGGGCATAGAGCCACCCTAAACCGCGGCGCCGGGCCCGCAGTTGAGCACAATGCCCAGTGCGCCGGCGGGCGGATGCTGCGGTGTGCTGCGTCACAGTAGGCTTCCAAGAGGAGCGGCTTTCATCCCGCTTGAACTTCGACGTGAACTTCGACGCAAAGGAGCTGTCATGGAGTGTGCAGGAACAGTAGCCCTGGTGACCGGCGGTGCGTCCGGGCTTGGCCGGGCGACGGCGCAGCGGCTGCATGACGACGGCGCGGCGGTGGTGATCCTGGATCTGCCGCAGTCGGACGGGGCTGCCTTCGCATCCTCCCTGGGCGAGCGGGCGCGGTTTGTGCCGGCCGATGTGACCAGCGAGGAGCAGGTGCAGGCTGCGGTGGATGCGGCGGCAGAGCTCGGTCCGCTGCGGATCGTGGTGAACTGTGCAGGAGTGGCCACCCCCGGCAAGGTGCTGGGCCGGGACGGAGTGCTGCCGCTGGAGCAGTTCAGCAGGGTCATCAACATCAACCTGATCGGTACGTTCAACGTGCTGCGGCTCGCGGCTGCCGCGATGGCGGCCACGGATCCGGTGCAGACGGACACCGGGACCTCCGAGCGCGGCGTCATCATCAACACGGCGTCCGTCGCAGCGTTCGACGGGCAGATCGGGCAGCCCGCCTACTCCGCGTCGAAGGGTGCGGTGGCGGCGATGACGCTGCCGATCGCCCGCGAGTTTGCACGGTCCTTCATCCGCGTCATGACCATCGCCCCGGGGATTTTCGAGACTCCCATGATGGCAGGGCTGCCGCAGGAGGCCCAGGACTCCCTGGGGAAGCAGGTGCCGCACCCCTCCCGGCTCGGCAAGGCCACCGAATACGCCGCACTGGTTGCGCACATCGTGGAGAACCAGATGCTCAACGGGGAGACCATCCGGCTCGACGGCGCCATCCGCATGGCCCCCAAATAAACCCGCCTTTTTCAACCCATCGAAAGGACAGCTCAATGGAGAGCGGCCTCCCATCCGCAGACTTCTACGGATTCGAGTCCCTGCTCAGCGACGCCGAACGGGCGAAGCTACAGGAGGTTCGCGATTTCCTTGCCGCTGAGGTGACGCCGTACGCCACCGACTGGTGGAACCGGGCTGAATTTCCGCTGGAGGTGCTGCCCAAACTGGCCGGCCTCAACCTGAGCACCCCCGTGCAGCAGGGGTACAGCTACCTGTTCAGCGGGATGGTCATCGCCGAGCTCACCCGCGCGGACACGTCGCTGGCCACGTTCTTCATGGTGCATCACGATCTCTTTGTCGAGGCCCTGCACGAGTTCGGAACCGAGGAGCAGAAGGCCCGGCTGCTCGACGACGCGATGGCGCTGACCATCACCGGCGCCTTTGCGCTGACCGAACCGCTGCACGGCTCCGACGTTGCCGGCGGCATGGCAACCACCGCCACCCGCGACGGCGACACCTGGCTCCTGAACGGAGCCAAACGCTGGATCGGGAACGGCACCTTCTGCGACTACATGCTGCTGTGGGCACGCGATACCGAGGACGGCTCGGTGCGCGGCTTCATCCTCGACGCGACGCTGCCGGGGGTGACCCGGACGGCGATCGAGAACAAGATTGCGCTGCGGACGGTGCAGAACGCAGACATCCTCCTGGACAACGTCCGGGTCCCGGAGGCTGACCGCTTCGCCGGGATCAACAGTTTCACCGACACCAAGCACCTGCTGCGGGGCTCGCGCATCCTGGTGGGCTGGCAGGCGGTAGGGCAGCAGCTGGCCGCGTTCGACGCGGCGCGGGCCTACGCTGTCGAACGCCACCAGTTCGGGCGTCCGCTGGCCAGTTTCCAGCTCATCCAGGAACAGCTGGTCCGCATGCTCGGGAACACCACCGCCAGCCTGGGGCTGATGGCGCGCGTGGCGCAGCTGCAGGAGGATGAGCGTCGCGGACCGCACGGAGTGCAGCAGCAGGTCCGGCACAGCGGAGCGGACATGGCGCAGGCGGCGCTCGCAAAGTCGTATACCTCCTCGCGGATGCGGGAAACGGTGGCGCTGGGCAGGTCGATCTTCGGCGGCAACGGCATCGTGACCGACTACGGGATGGCCAAGATCTTCGCGGACGCCGAGGCCATCTACACCTACGAGGGGTCCTTCGAGATCAACACGCTCATCGTGGGGCGGGCCGTCACGGGAATCTCGGCGATCCTCTAGCGCCCCTTCCGGCTCCATGGACTTCCGCCGGGTGTGACCGCCTGCACTGCGGCCCTGGGGAATGCTGCGGCGGGTCCGTGGGGTTGCCCCAGAGAGAAGCCACAGGATCAATGGAAGGAAGCGCCCGTGAAAGCAGTGTTCTATTCGAAGTACGGCGACCAGGGAGTTCTCGAATACGGTGACCAGCCGGATCCCAGGGTCGGACCGGACACGGTCCTCATTGAAGTGAAAGCGGCCTCCGTGAACCCCGTCGACTGGAAGGTCATGGCGGGATATCTCGACGGTGCCCTAACGGCCCACTTCCCGGTGATCCCGGGCTGGGACGTTGCCGGCGTCGTTCTCCAGCCGGGACCCGCGGTGACCGAGTTCTCGGCCGGTGACGAGGTGATGGGTTACGTGCGGATGGATACCGTGGGCCAGGGAACGTTCGCCGAGCAGGTCGCCGCGCCGGTGCGCACGCTCTCGCGCAAGCCCGCCAACCTCTCCTGGGAGGAAGCGGCCACCGTCCCGCTGACCGGCCTGACCGCGCTGCAGACCCTCGATGCGCTGGACGTCGGCACCGGCGACACTGTGCTGGTCCACAATGGCGCCGGCGGCGTGGGCACCTTCGGTATCCAGATCGCCCGCGCCCGCGGAGCCCGCGTGATCGCCACGGCCTCGGAACGGAACCACGATTTCCTCCGCGGGCTCGGCGCGGAACCCCTCACCTATGGGGAGGGTATTGCCGAGCGGGTCCGGGAGATCGCGCCTGACGGTGTGAGCGCCGTCGTCGATTTCGTGGGTGGTGAGGACTGGCGGGCGTCGCTCGACGTACTGTCCCAGGCGGGACGCGTTGCCTCCATCGCTGACGCGGACGTCAAGGAACACGGGGGCCGGTACATCTTTGTGCGGCCGGTCGCCGCCGACCTCTCGACGCTCGCCGAGCTCATCGAGGCGGG
>NZ_KI914588.1:46715-52951 GCF_000520475.1 Arthrobacter sp. 35/47 | reverse complement strand
AAGCCGGTGCTCGCTGAAACCTACCCGCTGGAGCGGGCCGCCGAGGCGTTCGCAGCGAACATGGACGGCCACACCCGCGGGAAAATCGCGATCACTCTCACCTGAGCAGTCACTCTCACCTGAGCGATCACTCTCACCTGGGCAGTGACGGTCAAAGAACCCGACGCGGCCGGGGCGGGGGATCCTCGCCGTCCTCGAACGGTTCGGGTTCCTCCTCGTAGTATTCGTAGTCTTCATCGTCCAGCTCGATCGGCGGCAGATGCGAGGTCTGCCGCCGACGGAGCTCCCGCCGGTACGAGTGATCCACGCGGTGCCGGCGCGAGCCTGCGGTGATGAGCAGGAGGAACGCGGCCAGGGCTGTCGCGCCGGCCATGAGGAGCGACTGCGGCTGGCCCAATAGCCGTTCCACAATGATCCAGGCCATGCCCCACACAGCGGCGAGAGCGACGGCCATGCGTCCGCGGTCCAGTGAGCAGACAACGCCGCCCACCAGAACGATGATGCCGAGGCCGATGAGCGCCCACACGAACTCGTCCCCTGTCAGCCAGGAGAAGCCGTTGAGGGACAGGACGGCGGCGGTGTGGGTCAGCGCCGTGAAGCCGGTCCAGCCGAGGAACAGCCCAAGGGGCACATCAACCAGCGCACCCTCCAGCGACGAGAACGCGGACCACCGGTTGAGCCACCGCAGGGAAACCAGAAGCAGGAGCAGCAGGAGTCCGTGCACCACGAGGCTCTCGGTGTGAAGCTCATCCCTTATCAGCCAGGTGAGTGCGAGATTCAGCAGCAGCGCTGCCATGACGATCCAGCCGAGGCCCCGGTGCCGCGGGCTGTGCGCCTGGCGCGGCAGCCACTGGTGAACCACATACCCGAGCATCCCCACCCCGATCAGGGCCCAGATGAAGAGCGAGTACTGGTTGGGGGACACCAGCGTCAGGTCCGGACGCAGCAGCTCGGCGCCCAGGATCTCCCGGTCAGCGAAGACGCCGGCGACGACGGCCGTGGCCGCCAGTGCACCGGGAACGATGATGCTGACCAGGATGCGCCGCACCTGGTCCGCCCGCCACGAACGGACGTTGGCCACGACGCCCCGGGAGGCGGCAGCTGTCAGCGCCGCGGTCCTCTTTCCTGACTTGGCGGCCCAGGCGGAGGCAGTGCCGGAGGCGGCCTTGAGCTTTTCGGCACGGGCGGCCCTGAGCCTGGCGGCTTCGGTTGCTGCCTGCCTCTCACCTGGCGTGGGGCCGGAGTCCGTGGTGTCCGACGCCGGAGCGGAGTCGGGCGCGGATTGGCCAGGCACACCCTGATCCGGTTTGGACGGCGCAGTCGCTTCCGAGGGCTTTGTTGGGGGTGCAGCAGGGGCTGCCGGTGACGCAGCGGAAGCTGCCGTCGTCGTTCCGGGCTTTTCCTCATCAGTTGGAGCTGCCGGCTTGGGACGCGCGGCTCTCAGCCGGTCAAGGACGCTCTCCGTCCCGCTCTGTTGAGGGGGAATGGGGTGCGTTTCCGGGGTCTTCCGCGGCGGCACGGGAGGTGGTTGGGGCAGCCGGTGGTTGGACGGGGTCGGCATGCTCATGTGTCTTTCGGACCTCCCGGCGCTGCTTCAGCGCGAAGAACGCTGCAATGATCAGTCCCACCAGAGTACCCACACCCATTCCCAGGAGTGCACTGGCCCACATCGGGAAGCCCGTCGTGACGTCGGAAACGTAGCCCAGACCAACCAGCCAGCACGCCCACAGCACACCGCCGAGGGCCGCGAAACCGACGAAGGGGCGGAAGGCGAGTTCGGCGATCCCGGCGGCCGCGATGCCGGCGGTGCGCCCGCCCGGAAGGAACCGGAGCGCAACCAGGCCGGCGTAGGTGGGCGACTTTCCCGCCTTTTCCACGGCATTGCGGATTCCGAGGTGGACGGTGCGTCCCCAGCGGAACCGGTCCAGCCAGTGGGTCAGCCGCCGCTGGAACAGCATGTAGAGGGCAATGTCCCCGAGCAGGCTGCCGGCCGCGGCGGTGAGCAGGGAAACCGGCAGCAGCACCGTTCCCTCCGAGGCCAGCGACCCTGAGGCGATCACCAGGAACTCTGAGGGCATGATGGGCACAAAAACGTCAGCGATAACCACGAGCAGCGTGACCGGATGGATCATCACGGACCACTCAGCGAGCGTCGACAGGTCCACCTGATCCAATCTACAGCGCATCACCTGTTCGTGAGCGGGCTGCTCCCGGGTGGCATCAGGCGAGCGCGGACAGTTCCAGTCCGCTGGTGAACGACGACGGCCGGGAGGAGACCGGATCCACGAACTCGATGTGCCGCGCCAGAAGCTGCAGCGGCTTCGTGTAGTCATCCGGCTGCTGGGGAAGCAGCACGGGATAGAACGGGTCATTCACGATTCCGAGGCCCAGCCCCGCCATATGCAGCCGCAGCTGGTGCGTCTTCCCGGTGTGCGGCTGGAGCCGGTAGCGGCCCACACCGCCACGTTCCTCCAGCAACTCGATCCGGGTTTCCGCGTTCGGTTCCCCGGGTACCTCCTGCGCGAGGAGGTAGTCGCGGGACTTCACGATCCTGCTGTGGACCGTCCGCGGCTGGACGTCGAGTTCCAGGGCAGGGTCGATGGGCGCGGCGGCCTCGTATTCCTTGCGGATACGGCGGTTCTCGAACAGGAGCTGGTAGGCGCCGCGCGTGGCCGGATTCGTCGAGAACATGAGGATTCCCGCCGTCATCCGGTCGAGCCGGTGCATGGGGATGAGGTCCGGCAGGTCAAGCTGCACCCGAAGCCGCACCAGCGCCGACTCCGCGACGTACATCCCGCCGGGAGTGGTGGGCAGGAAGTGCGGCTTGTCCACCACCAGCAGGTTCTCGTCCTGGTGGAGGATGCTCAGTTCCACGGGAAGGCGCTTCTCCACCGGCAGCTCGCGGTAGTACCAGACAAAGGTGTGCGCAGTGAGCGGGGTGTCCCGGGTGAGCCGCTCACCATTCAGGGCAACCACTTCCCCGCGGTCGAAGCGCTCCGCGATCCCGTCCGGATCCACATGGTCCCAGCGGTCCAGGATGTACTCGAGCGCAGTGCTCCACGGGCCCTCGGCGGGCAGGCGCAGCCGCGTGGCGTTAACGCCGTTGCGGACCGGGAGCGGGGATTGCATCACCCATCAAGGGTAGCCGGGAGCCGGCCGCAGCAGGTTCTCAGCAACCCGTGATCCGGTACAGCGCGGCGGTTCCCTCGCTGTCCACCCGTTCAAAGCCGTTCTCCCGGGTCAGGTCCTGCAGCCCCGGCACAACCTCCGTTTCTCCCGGGTGTACGGAGCTGATGCCGAAATCGAGCACGTACCGCACACCCAGTTTCTCCACGGCGGGGCAGACCTCCGGGTTGGTGGTGAGCTCATCGAGGGACCCGTAGACCGTTTTCCCGGCAACAGTGGGCGGTACGGTTCCGTACGGCAGCAGGGTGGGGATGCCCGTGTAGGCGTAGGACAGCGACGCCCCGGTCAACGGCACCCCGACCACCACGGCGCCCTCCTCCACCGTCTCCGGCAGCCGCTGGATGAGGGCCAGCTCATCATTGGTCAGCAGTTGTGAGTTCTCGGTGAACCGGTATTTCGCGGCGGCTTCCGCAACACCGCGCTGTACCGCGCCCAGCGGTGCCAGCGCAACACCCAGCAGAACCAGGACGACGACGGCGGCACCCGCCCGCTTTCCGCTCCCGCCCCGCAGGAAGGACAGCACTGCCGGATGCCGGGCTCCGGCGTCGACCAACGCCACCGCCCCCAGCGAGGCCACGATGATCCCGGCCACCGGCAGCATGGCGCTGATCCTGAAGTAGTCGTTGTACCAGACCCCGGCCACCACCCACCGCAGGTCCGGCGCCTCCTTCCAGTTCGCCACCACAAAGAGCATGGCGGCGAGCCCGTACAACCCCAGCGTCCACCGGTGCCGCCGGCGGCGGAGGACGACGACGGCACCCACCAGGGTCAGCGCCGCAGCCAGGACGGCCACGGGCCGGAACAGCGGCGAGTGGAGAACCACCGCGAGCAGCGCCCACCCGGCGTCGCCCAGCTCATCCCAGTTGTCCGAGCTGCCACGCGACGGCCGCAGCAGCATCCACGCCGCGGCAAGAACCAGCAGGAACACTCCCGCCGGGACCAGCGTGCGCCAGGCGGGCACGCTGCCGCGGCGCAGCCTGGCGTACGCGGCAGCAACAACCATCGGGACGCTGAGGCCCAGCGCACCGACCAGCGACGCCGGGTGCGCCAGCGCCAGCCCCGGGACCACGCCGAGCAGCAGCAGGAGGTTCGCCGCCGTCGTCGTGCGCAGGGGTGCGCCGACGCGCAGCAACTGGATCACCAGACCAAGCACGGCGGGCAGCATGGCGATCGAGAGCATGAAGGGGTAGACCACCCCGAACTCGTAGAGGAGGTAGGGGAAGCTGCTGTACGCGCCGGACAGCACGGCGGCGCTGAGCAGGGCCGCGCGGCGCTCGCCGGTCACGCGGGTGACCAGGAACAGGCAGCCGACGCACCAGAGCGTCAGGATGATGGCGAGGTTCACCACGTTGATCGCCGCCGGGATGGACAGGCCGGAGGAGAGCAGGACCAGCGAGACCAGCGCGTGCCAGCCCGCCGGGTAGAAGGTCGGGGCGCGGGTACCGAGGTACCCCAGTTCCGCGGAGGACGCGTTGCCGGTCTCGGCAATGTAGCGGATGGCGTTGAGGTGGAAGATGTTGTCGTGTGAGTGGGCGATGTTCTCCGGTTCGCCGAAGATCCACAGGGTGATGAGGCCGATCGGGACGGCGGCGACGGCCAACGCGGTCAGCGTCCGCCGCAGCGGACGGCCCGGGTCCGTGGCGAGCGCGTCGTCGAAGCGCCGGCGGACCAGCCAGAGAACCAGCCCCACGGCGGCGGTCACCCCCAGCAGGGGGACGAGCGACCACTGCACCCCGGCCAGCGACGCGCTCTCCGCAGCCAGAACGACGGCGGTCACGCTCAACGGGCCCGCCAGGGCGAGCAGTGTCAGGCGCCGCAGCCCGAAGATCGCTCCCCAGAGCAGGCCCGGACCCAGCAGTACCGCCAGCGCAACGAGGAAGCCGGGGAGTGTGCTGAGCCAGCTCATGGTCTCCCTCGGTAGGCGGTCGGTTCGGACTGGGTGGTCGGTTCGGTTCGTTCGGACAGGGTTGCTGGGCCGCGCCGCAAGGTCACGCGGAGACCCTCGCGGGCTGGCAGTGCGGGCAATGATAGAGCACCCGCTGCTCAAGCTCGTTGTCCCCGATCTCGCTGCGGACCACCCGGGTTCCGCAGCGCAGACACCCGCGGTCGGTTCTCCCGTACACCCACAGCGGGTCCCGCAGCAGGGAACCGGTGGTGACCCGCGTGGAACGGTCCTTGTTCACCTCGAGCAGCCGGTGCGCAAGCTCCACCATCCGCGGGAGGTTCCGCACGTCCCCCACCGGAGTGAGCGGGTGCTCACCGGCGAGGAAACACAGCTCGCACCGGTAAACGTTACCGATCCCTGCGAGGTTCCGCTGGTCAAGCAGCGCCAGGCCGATGGGGCGGCCCGGGTCAGAGCGCAGCCGGCGCAGCGCCTCCTCGGGGTCCCAGTCCGGTCCCAGGAGGTCGGGACCGAGGTAGCCCACGGCGTCATGTTCATGGTCCTGCGGGATGACGCGCAGGAACCCGAGCTCAAAACCGACCACGGTGGAGGCCCCGGTTTCCAGGATGCAGCGGGCCTTGAACGCCGGGCGGCGCCACTTCCCGCCTTTGGGATAGACGTGCCAGAGACCTTCCATCTTCAGGTGCGAGTGGATGCTCCACTCCTCCTCCACCCTGATGAGCAGGTGCTTTCCGCGCGCCACGACATCCTTCACCGTCCGCCCGGTGAAATCCACCGTGGCGAAGCGCGGCACACGGATGTCGCAGCGGGTGAGTTCCCTGCCATGCAAAGCCTTGTCCAGGTCCCGAGCGGCCCGCCAGACGGTATCCCCCTCAGGCACGGATCCTCAACCCCCGCGGCGTGCTGTAGAAGCCGGCGTCGGCGAGCGCCCTGCCGGCCGGGGAATCGAGCGCGGACTCCCCGTTGATCTTCTCAACCGCCATCTTGTCCGCTGCGCCCTGGCGGATCGCGGTGACCAGTGCTGCCGCGGCGGCGGTCAAGGCGTCCGGATCCTCGGTGTACGTGAGCATCGTCTTTCCGCCGCGCTCGACGTACAGTGCCAGCAGGCCGTCCACGAGCACCACCAGGGCGCCCGCCTTGCGGCCCG
>NZ_KI914588.1:44402-46615 GCF_000520475.1 Arthrobacter sp. 35/47 | reverse complement strand
GCCCGCCGTCATGCGGCGGCCAGCCCAGTGCGGCGCCGAACGGGTTTGCCGGGTCGGTGGCGGCGAGCGCGACGGCGGTGGGCTGCTTCGCCACGGACGCGTCAGGGCGGGCGTCGGCGCTGAAGGAGCGGAGCCGGTCCACGGTGGCCGGCACGGCGAACTGTGCGGCGCCGAGGTGCTCGATGAAATACCCGCGGCGGCAGCGCCCCATCTCCTCGAGGCGGGACAGCATCTTGTACATGAGCCCGAAACCGCCCGGGATGCCCTCACTTGCAACGGAGCCGCGGGTGAGGACGCCGTAACGGTCCAGTAGCAACTCGGCGGTGGCGTGCGCGGAGATGGTGGCGTCACCCTCAGTGGCGGGAAGGAGGGACCACCGGCCGGCCACCTGCGGAGGAGTGCTGCGCTGGTAGCCGGTGCCGCCGTCGTTCCCGCCCGCCAGTCCCGCCGAGCGCAGGCTGCCGCCGGTCAGGGAGGGCGCCCTGCCCAGCCGTCCCATCCGCGCTGTCCGTGCCCGCGGGGTGGGGGTGCGCTGCTTGTGGGCGGTTTTCCCGCCGGCGAGCAGGGACCGCACCGGGGTGAAGGTGTCATTCCCGATCCGTCCGGCCCAGACGAGATCCCACAGCGCCGCTGTCACCGTCTGATCGGCCGGCTGGTCCCCGTTGGTCAGCCCCTGGACCAGCTGGCGGAAGAAGTACGCACCCCCGCCGGCGAGGAGCTCCAGGAGTTCCTGCTGCAGGGGCGTGGCCTCGAATTCGGGGTCCGGCCGCAGCGTGAGCGGCGCATTCTCGGCGAGGTGGAGTGAAATCCAGCCGTCGTTGCCGGGGAGCGACCCCGCGCCGGACCACACCACCTCGCCCGTCGCGGCCAGCTCATCCAGCATGGCCGGGCTGTAGTTGGAGACCCGTGTGCGCAGGATGAGCGGCTCCCACGCGGAGGCGGGAATCGGCACGCCCGACAGCTGGTCGATGACGGTGGCCACCCCGTCGAGCCCGCGCAGCCCGGAACCGACGTGCTGCCACGCCGGCAGGAACCGCCCATACGCGGCCGGATCCACCGGCTCCACCTCGTGCCGGAGCGCCGCGAGTGACCTGCGCCGGAGCCGCCGGAGGACCTCGGCGTCACACCATTCACTGGCCGCGGCCTCATGTCCGGGCGAGGCCGCCGTTGGCCGGAACTCGCCTTCCACCACCCGGCCGTCCGCGGAAAGCCGCTGCAGGGCGGTCACGACGACGGCGACACCCAGTCCCAGCCTCGCGGCGGCTTCCGCCGCGGTGAAGGGCCCGTGGGTGCGGGCATAACGTCCCACCAGGTCGCCGAGGGGGTCCGGCACCGGTTCAATGAAGGCCAGGGGAACGCCCATGGGCAGCGGCACCCCAAGGGCGTCGCGGAGCCGGGCGGCGTCTTCCACCGCAGCGATGCGCTCGGCGCCGGCGATGTTGACGCGCAGCGCCCGGTTGGCCGCGACCAGTGCGTTGACGTGGTCGACGGTGCTTCCGGGTTCCTCGGATCGCTCGGCGATCTCGGCGGAGGTGAGCGGGCCGAGCAGCCGGAGCAGGTCCGCGACTCCCTCCAGCCCCCGCACTTTCCTGTCGGGGGCCAGGCGCTGGAGCTCGTTTTCAGTGTCGGTGATGACACCGGCGTCGAGCAGTTCACGCAGTTCCGCCCGGCCCAGCAGCTCGTTCAGGAGGGTGGGGTCAAGGGACAGTGCGGCCGCGCGGCGCTCGGCGAGCGGGGAGTCGCCCTCGTAGAGGAAGGACGCCACGTACCCGAACAGCATGGTGCGGGCGAACGGCGAGGGCTGGGACGTGGTGGTCTCGACGATCCTCAGTTCGCGGCGGTCGATCTGCCCCGCGATGTCCTTCAGTGCGGGGAGATCGTAGACGTCCTGGAGGCACTCGCGCACCGTCTCAAGGATGATCGGAAAGGTGGGGAATTTCCGCGCCACGTCCAGCAGCTGGGCCGAGCGCTGCCGCTGCTGCCACAGCGGGCTGCGCTTTGACGGGTTATGGCGCGGCAGCAGCAGCGCCCGCGCCGCGCACTCACGGAAGCGGGACGCGAAGAGCGCCGACCCGCCCACCTGCGCGGTGACAATCCCGTCCAGCTCATCCGCGTCGAAGAGGAACAGGTCCGCGCCGGGCGGCTCGTCCTCCATGAGCGGCACGCGCAGCACAATGCCGTCATCCGAGGCCATCGCCGAGCCGTCCATGCCG
>NZ_KI914588.1:22873-44302 GCF_000520475.1 Arthrobacter sp. 35/47 | reverse complement strand
CAGGGCGCATGCACGGGCATACCGAACGGGCTGTGCAGGACAACCCGCCAGTCACCGAGCTCATCATGGAAGCGTTCCACCACCAGGGTGCGGTCGCTCGGCACCACTTCCGTGGACTGCTGCTGCTCGCGCAGGTAGGTCAGGAGGTTGCCGGCCGCCCACTCGTCCAGCCCGCTGGCACGGCAACGGGCTGCGGCGTCTTCGTCCGATGCGTTGGAGAGTTCACGGACAAACCTCCCGAGCGCCCGCCCGAGCTCCACGGGCCGGCCGAGCGAGTCACCCTTCCAGAACGGCAGCTTGCCGGGCTGCCCGAAGGCGGGGGAGACCAGCACCCGGTCATGCGTGATGTCCTCGATCCGCCAGCTCGTGGCGCCGAGGGCGAAGACGTCACCCACGCGGGACTCGTAGACCATTTCCTCGTCCAGCTCACCGACCCGCCGGCCGCCGCGGTTGGAGCCGGCATCTTCGGATCCGACGAGGTAGACACCGAACAGCCCGCGGTCGGGGATGGTGCCGCCCGAGGTGACGGCCAGCCGTTGTGCGCCGGGCCGGCCCGTGATGGTGCCTTCCACCCGGTCCCAGATGATGCGGGGCCGCAGCTCGGCGAACTCGTCCGACGGGTACCGTCCCGCGAGAAGGTCCAGGGTGGCATCGAAGGCGGAGCGCGGGAGAGTGGCAAACGGGGCGGACCTGCGCACGACGTCGAACCACTCCTCGACGTCGATGGTTTCCAGCGCGGTGGCCGCGACCGTCTGCTGGGCCAGGATGTCCAGCGGGTTGGTGGGAATGTAGAGCGGCTCGATCTGGCCGGCCAGCATCCGCTCGACCGTGACGGCGGTGTTCAGCAGATCCCCGCGGTGCTTCGGGAAGAGCACGCCCTCGGAAACTTCACCCACCTGGTGGCCGGCCCGGCCGACTCGCTGCAACCCGCTGGCCACGGAGTGCGGCGATTCCACCTGGATCACCAGGTCCACCGCACCCATGTCGATGCCCAGTTCCAACGACGACGTCGCCACCACACAGCGCAGCCGGCCGGACTTCAGGTCATCCTCGATCAGGGCGCGCTGGTCCTTGGAAACGGACCCGTGGTGGGCGCGGGCCAGCAGCGGCTCCGCGCCTTCGGTCTGCCCGGCCTGGGCCATCAGTTCCGCCGGAGGGCGCTTCGGCTCCGGTGTGCCGGACGGAGCTGGGGCCTCGCCGGGCGCATCCCAGAAGGAGGCGGCCTCCAGCCGTTCGGCGTGGATTTCATTCAGGCGTGCGGTGAGCCGTTCGGCCAGGCGGCGCGAGTTCGCAAAGACAATCGTTGACCGCTTGGTCTCGATCAGGTCAACAATTTTCTCCTCCACGTGCGGCCAGATACTGGGCGAGGGAGTGGGGCCGTCGTCGTCGTCGTTAGTCGGTGCGCCGCCCAGCTCCGTCATGTCCTCCACCGGGACGGTGACCGTGAGGTCCCACGACTTCTTTGAGGGTGGGGCCACGATCTCCACCGGCGCGTTCCCGGCGAGGAAACGGGCCACTGTTTCCTTCGGTTCAACGGTTGCCGAGAGTCCGATGCGCTGCACGGGTTTGTCCAGCATCGCGTCCAGCCGGGCGAGGGATACCGCGAGGTGCGCACCCCGCTTGGTTCCGGCCACGGCGTGGACCTCGTCGATGATGACCGTGTCCAGGTCCGTCAGGGTTTCCCGTGCCCTGGAGGTGAGCATCAGGAAGAGCGATTCCGGCGTGGTGATCAGGATGTCCGGTGGCCGGGTGAGCAGGGCACGGCGCTCGGCCTGCGGGGTGTCTCCGGAGCGTACGCCCACGGTGACGGACGGCGCAGGCAGCTCCAGCCGCTTGGCGGTCTGCGTGATGCCGATCAGCGGCGCGCGCAGGTTGCGTTCCACGTCAACGCCGAGGGCCTTCAGCGGTGAGATGTAGAGGACGCGGGTGGACCGCTTGCCCTCGATCGGACGGGCAATGAAGCTGTCCAGCGCCCACAGGAACGCCGCGAGGGTTTTACCCGAACCGGTCGGCGCAACCACGAGCGCGTGCGACCCGGCGGACACCGCGTTCCAGGCGCCCTCCTGGGCAGGAGTGGGTGCGGAGAAGGCGCCCGCGAACCACTGGCGTGTGGCGGGCGTGAATTTCTCAAGCACCGATGTCATCGCTTCATCATCTCCTACCCCTCCGACATTCTGTCAGCTGGAAAGGAGCGCGCAGCGCGGTGCGTCGGCGGCGGTGCTAGGGGGAGAGCGGCTTGGTGGGAGCCACCGTCATCAGCACGATGTCCTCGGACGCACAGGCGGTGCCCGCCTGGTCGACGATCAGCGAGGCGGTGTCATTCGGCGGATACACGCGCAGCCCCACGGCGTCCGTCAGGATGCAGTCCGCACCGTAATTCTGGGCGTTGGTCTGCTTCACCGGCGCAACCGCTGACTCGCCCGGCGCCAGGACCACTTCGGGGGACTGCGCCGGCTCCCGGTCGGCGGGAGCTCCCACCTGGTTACCCGCGGCGTCCACGTAGGAGACCCCCGGGTACCCGGTGATCTCGCATTGTTCGTCTGCCGTGTTGGTGAAGATGATCTGCCGGTACACGCTTCCCGCCGCGCCGCCGCCCATCTCTGTTTCGAGGACGGCGCTCAGCATGTCGGAGGTGCACACGCCGTCCGCTGCGGCCGCCGTCGGGCTCGCCTCCGGGGACTCCGAGGCGGACTCGGACGGGGAGGGTTCGCTGCTCTCGCTGGGCTCGGCGGACGCTGATTCTGAGTCCTCGGGCGTGGGCTCGGCCTCGGCAGTGGTCTGTCCGGCGCTCGCCGACGGTTCCGGACTGGTCTCTTCTGCGGCCGGATCACCGGCGCCGCATCCGGACAGGGCGAGAGCCCCAAGGGTTGCGGCGGCAGCAAGCAGGCGGGGCACGGATACGCGAGTGGTCATAAAACCACCCTGCTGGGGAAGACTCCCTGCGTCAATCAGCCCCGGCGGCGCGGTGCCGATTGACGCAGGGATTGTTATGGCACTATCCCTTGGCTGTCCGGGTGCGCAGCAGCGCCGCGACGCCCGCGATGAGGCCGAGCACGCCGGCACCCAGCCCCACATAACCGGCGGTCGCCGCGCCGGAGGAGTCCTCGCTGGCAGCCGACGCGCTTTCAAAGTCAGTGGCCTCGGCCGGCTGCTCTTCAGCTGTCGGCTCCTGGTCTTCGGAGTGCCCGTGCTCCTCCGCCCCGGTCAGCGTGATGGTCGGCGCAGGAGCGTCGAGACTGTGGGGGTCCTCTCCGTCAGCGGGGATCTCGGCCCAGTCGGTCTCGCCTTCCACACAGCTTTGCAGGACGGGGAACGCCAGGGTCTCGCCCTCCCGGTCCGGAAGCTGGACCGAGATATCGAACTGCTGGAGGTAGCCGTCCTCCACCGGTGTCTCGGCTGTGTACACGATCTGCCCGACGCGCTCGGTGACGCTGCTTCCGTTGTCCAGGGTCAGCGGCTCATCGAGTGTTTCGGTGACTTTCTCAACCGTCCACCCGGGAACGATTTCCGGTTTGGCGTCCACCAGCGGTTCCGGCAGGGAGATGGTCAGCTTGTTGGTGGGCGAGCCGTCGCAGTCGTGGGAGAACCCGACGGTGAGCAGTGCGTGGGCGCCTGCGGCGGTGGTGTCGGGCTTGATGGTGACGTGTGCTGCCGCTCCGGCGAGCCCGAAGCCCATCAGGGCGGTGGTTGTGGCGGCAGCGGTCAGGGTACGGCGAACTGAAGTCTTCATGGTGTTACCTCTCAGGGGGTGCCGTCCGGGAACGGCCTAAAAAGGGGAGGGCGCTGGAAAACGCCGGTGAAACTGGAGAGCCGGTGGGACTAGAGAGAGGTAGCCAGGGGTGGGCCGCGCAGCGGCCTGACAGTGAGGAGCGGCTCGAGGTAGCTGCGGACGGGAGCGTCGGGAAAGACCGGAAGGTCCGCGGGCGGCGGGAACACAACCAGCCGCGGCAGGGCCACCAGCGGCCGAAGCCACTGGGCCACCAGTTCCAGCGCGGTCTCCCCGTAATAGAGCATCAGGGCGGTGGCGACGACGGCGCCGGCATGCGCCGCAAACATCAGCGGATTGTCCAGCAGCGAGGAGGCGTGCGCGTGCTCCATGCCACCCGCCGGAGCGCAGTGGACCTGCTGCGGACCGAAGTGGGCACGGGAGGAGGGGACGCACGCCGCCGTCGTCGTCAGTGTTGAAAAGGCTTCATGAAGGAGGACCTGGCCGGCTCCCAGGACGCCGAGCACGGACGGAAGCGACAGCTTTCTCCGCGACAGGACAGTGGCTGCCAGCACAGTGGTCACGGCGAGCGTGCCGAGAATGAGCGGATCCGGAAGGGCAGCACCTCCGGCGATGTGCGCACCGGCAGCCAGCAGGAAGACGACGCCGGCGGTCACCGCTGCGCGCATCATCCGCACTTGGTTACTGGTCACCCGGCCTCCTTCCTGTTCTATCGCCCGTAGTTCTACCGCACGTAGAAGAAACCTTGCAGTCCCACTTTATTCGCTGCCGGTGACGATCCGGCTCGGTTGAATGCCTACTCGTGATGGTAGGGACGGCGCCCTGCAATTTCCTGGGACCGGTAGACCTGTTCAGCCAGGATGAGCCGGACCAGCTGGTGCGGGAAGACCAGGGGCGAGAGAGACCAGATGAAGTCGGCACGCTGGTGGACTTCGGGGTTGACTCCGTACGCTCCGCCGATGATCAGGGTGATGTTGCGGGAGCTGTCGAGCGGCTGTTGGAGCCGGGCGGCGAGGGTGGGGGAGTCCACGGCTTTTCCGCGTTCATCGAGCAGGATCACGTAGTCGGCGGCGTTTTTCCCGCCGAGCCGTTCGAGGAGGCGCGCGGACTCCTCGTCCCGGGCGGCGTCGCCCTCGCGGGCAGAGTGCGGAATGAGCTGCCAGGACAGGTCAAAGGGCTTCTTGAGCCGCTTCTCGTAGCGGGCGATGCCCTCGGCCACCCAGGACTCATGTTTCCGACCGACGGCCAGTGCGCGTAATGCCATGCCTCCAACGCTACGGGAGACGCCGGAATCAGCTGGGCGTAGGGTGGAAGCCCGGACGACAAGGAGCACTTCATGAAGAAAATCCTCATGGTACTGACCAGCGTTTCCGAGCTCGGCGACACGGGTGAGAAGACCGGCTACAACGTGGCTGAGGCCGCGCATCCCTGGAAGGTCTTCAAGGATTCCGGGCACTTCGTCGACTTCGCGTCCATCCAGGGCGGCCAGCCCCCGCGGGACGAGGTGGATTCGGGTGACCCCATCCAGGTCGCCTTCACTCAGGACGAGGTCACGCGTGCCGGCCTCTACAACACAGCCCGCGTGGACGTGGTTGATCCCGACCAGTACGACGCCGTCTACCTCGTAGGCGGCCACGGCACCATGTGGGATTTCCCGGACAGCGAAGGCTTGCAGCGCCTGGTCGCCAGCGTCTACAACTCTGGCGGCGTGGTGGGCGCGGTCTGTCATGGACCTGCGGGTCTGTTGAACGTGGAACTGGACAACGGGTTCCGCCTCGTCGAGGGCCGGGAGGTGGCTGCCTTCACCAATGACGAGGAGGTCGCCGCAGGGAAGGACAAAGTCATCCCGTTCTTCCTGGCGGACCGGCTTGAGGAACAGGGCGCCACCCACCTCTCGGCGGACGTCTTCGCGGAGAAGGTGGTGGTCGACGACCGGCTGGTGACTGGGCAGAACCCGGCCTCAGCCGCAGGCGTGGCCAAGGAGATGGAGAAACTCCTGGCCGAGGCCATCCACCAGGAGAAGGCCGAGGAACAGCACGACGCCGAGGCCCTGCGCGCCGAGAAGGACGCCAGGAAGGCTGCTGCGGCAGACACCGAGCACTGACGCGTTCACCGTTTGGGCAAAACGAAACCCCTGATTCCCTTCGCGTAGAAGGGAATCAGGGGTTTTCAGCTGGCGGTGACGGTGGGATTTGAACCCACGTTGGCTTTTACACCAAACAACATTTCGAGTGTTGCACCTTCGGCCGCTCGGACACGTCACCAACGGTGCCACTTTACCGGCTGAGGTACTCCACGCCCAAAACGGGCAAGGGTGATGCCCGGAACCAGGAGTCAGGCCCTGCGCTCCGCGAAGAAATCCCGCAACAGCGCAGCGCACTCGTTCTCAAGAACCCCGGGGAACACCTCGGTCCAGTGGTTCAGCCGGCGTTCGCGCAGAACGTCGAACACGGAACCGGCCGCTCCCGCCTTCTCGTCCCAGGCCCCGAAGACCACGCGGGGAATACGAGCGAGCACACTGGCGCCCGCGCACATCGAACACGGCTCAAGCGTCACCACCAGGGTGCAGCCGTCCAGCCGCCAGGACCCCAGTGCCGCCGCAGCCCGCCGGATCGCGAGCACCTCCGCATGCGCGGTCGGATCCCCGGTTGCCTCACGTTCATTGCAGCCGGTGCCCAGCACCTCGCCGTCAGAACCGACGACGACGGCGCCGATCGGCACGTCCGCCGTCTCACCCGCCCGCCGGGCGGCCTGCAGCGCCAGCTCCATCCACGCGGCATGATCGCGCTGTGCAGGGGCAGGATGGGCTGGCATGTGCCAATGATACTTTTGAGCAATGCGCGTTCTGGTTGTCGACCATCCCCTGGTGTCCCACAAACTCACGGTCCTGAGGGACAAGAACACTCCGTCTCCGGTGTTCCGGTTGTTGACGGAGGAGCTGGTGACTCTGCTGGCCTATGAGGCTACCCGGGATGTGCGCGTTGAGCCGGTCCAGATCGAGACCCCGGTGACCTCCGCCGTCGGAACCGGCCTGGTTAAGCCGACGCCGCTCGTGGTTCCCATCCTCCGTGCGGGGCTGGGCATGCTGGAAGGCATGACCCGCCTGGTCCCCACCGCGGAAGTGGGTTTCCTCGGCATGGCCCGCAACGAGGAAACCCTCGAAGCCATTACCTACGCCGAGCGGCTGCCGGATGACCTCACCGGCCGGCAGGTATTTGTCCTCGACCCCATGCTCGCCACCGGCGGCACCCTCCGCGAGGCAATCAAGTTCCTGTTCCGCCGGGGCGCAGCGGATGTCACCTGCATCTGCCTTCTGGCGGCGCCGGAGGGCCTGGAGGCACTCAGACAGGAACTCGAGGGTGCCAACGTCACCATCGTCCTCGCGTCCATCGACGAAAAGTTGAATGAGAACGCCTACATCGTGCCCGGTCTGGGCGACGCCGGAGACCGTCTGTACGGCGTCGTCGGCTAACCGGACGGCCGTCCACTATCCGGGCAACCGGCTAAACGCCTTCACGGGCAACCGGTTCACTTTCCGGACAATTCATCCGTTTCCTCCACGCAGCGAGACAATTCGTCCAACATGCTGCCGGAAACATGGCAGCGGGTTGACATTCTGTCTGCACGCTCAGCCGTCCAGAATGCGGACGCTCTACCATTGTTACTTGTGCGTAGCGGATTGTTACGTGCAATAATTCGGATTGTGAACACCAACTCAGCAGCATCTGCAGCCGCAGCCTATTCCCCGGACGTCCTGTCCGCGCAGGGATCCCGCTGCTGTCGAATGTGCGCGTAACGGTTTACCCCACCCTCTTACGCATTCCTGGCCCAACGGCGGGCTCCACCAGAAGCTCCATCTCGACCGGGCACACCCCTGCATTCGAGCCGTGATGACGGCGATTCACCTTGAGGTTGTTTAGACATGACCGTTTCTTCCGGATACGTCCACATTTCCCTCCGCAACGCGCAGAACCGCGCCGGCATCCAGCGACAGGCCTACGGGCAGCGCCCCGGAATTCCGAGCTACAGCCAGCCGGCTGCAGCCGCATACTCACCGGCCTACGGGCAGCTCCAGTCCGTGCCGTCTCCCGCGGAATCGGCGCAGCCCATCACCGCACCGGTTCCCGTGGTCACTCCGAATGGGATCCCAGGCCCCCAGGCGGTCACCGGCGACACCACCGCACGCGGCTTTGTCCTGTACGTCGCACTCGATGAGGACACCGCCGCCGAGCATGACACCACGCTGAGCAAGCTGGCACAGGACGTGCGCGCCTATGTCCGCACCCTCGTGCCCGGCGCCCAGAGCCACGCCGCCGTTGCGCTCGCCCCGGCAGATGCGGTGGGAACCGATATCGACGTCGTCCGGCAGGCCCTCGGTGACCCGACGGTGAACCGCCGGCCGCGCACCGAGCAGCAGCCCACTCCGCCGCCGGCCCCGCGCCCCACCGGGGTGCTGATCGATCTTTCCCGCCGTGAAGTGCACCTCGACGGCGACATCCTGAACCTGACGTTCAAGGAATTCGAACTCCTCAACTACCTCGTGGAGAACGCCTCCCGGACCGTCGGGCGCGAGGAGCTCCTGAGCGGGCTGTGGCGCAACGCCGATGAGGTGCCCAACGAACGCACCATCGACGTGCACATCCGCCGGCTGCGCTCAAAGCTTGGCCGGCTGGCAAACACGGTCCGGACGGTTCGCGGGCAGGGCTACCGCTTCTACGAGCACCCAGAGGTTGTTGTGTGGGCTGCTCCGGAGTACTCGATCTAGGCTGCCGCTCCGCACAAAGTAGGGTGAGGGAATGTCCTCCCACCATCTGAAGCGCCTGATGCTCCTGCGGCATGCGAAGTCGGACTGGCATGGCGATGTCACGGACCACGAGCGGCCGCTCAGCGGCCGCGGTCATCGTGACGCGCCGCTGATTGGCCGCTGGATGGTGGAGAACAGCGCCGTCCCGGACCTCATCCTCACCTCCACCGCGCTGCGCGCCCGGCAGACCTGCATCTGGGTGTGCCAGGAACTGGGGGAGAAGGCTCCGACGCCGCGGCTCGAGCCGAAGCTCTACGGGGCCAGCGCCACTGAGATGCTCACGGTGATCAACCAGGTGCCCGAAACCGCGACGAGCGTCCTGGTTATTTCGCACCTCCCAGGCATCCAGAACCTGGCCATGCGGCTCGCGTCGGTCGACTCGGATGAGGACGCCGTCGTCGATCTTGCCACCCACTATCCGACGGCGGGACTCACCGTCCTCAGCCATGCCGGGGAGTGGGCGGAACTGGACGGGCGAGACGCCGAGGTGACGGACTTCGTGGTTCGCCGCGCCTGAATCGCGCCTGAGCCGGTGCCGGGATCAGGACCGCGCCCGAGCCGCGCCCGAGGCGGCGCCGAATCGAATCAGGCTAGAGGCCGTACTTCTCCAGCAGCCGCAGCCATACCTCGCTGATGGTCGGATAGGCAGGCACCGCATGCCACAGCCGCTCCAGCGGGACTTCACCGGCAATGGCGATGGTTGCCGCATACAGGAGTTCGGCAACGTCTGGTCCGGCGAAGGTCACGCCGACCAGCACCTTCCGATCCTCGTCCACCACCATCTGCGCCCAGCCCTCGTAGCCGTCAGCGTGGAGTGAGGACCCGGCAACCGCCAGCTCCAGTGATGTTTCGGTGACGTTCAGCCCGTCCTTCCGTGCGGCCTCGAGTGTCCGGCCCGCCATGGCTATCTCGGGATCGGTGAAGACAACCTGGGGGACCGCGTAGACGTCCGCCGTGGCCGCGAAGGCGCTCCACTTCTGCGGCGGTCCATCCAGCGTCCCGTTGGCGCGGGCAACGACGGCATCGCCCATTATGCGAGCCTCATACTTCCCCTGATGGGTCAGCAGCACCTTCCCGGCGGCGTCGCCCACCGCATAGAGCCACGGGTGGGTGACGACCTGACCGGATTCATCCGTGTCGAGCTGCCGGGTCTCCAGTCCGAGTCCTTCGAGGCCCAGCCCGGCCAGCGCCGGGTGCCGGCCGGTGGCCACCAGGAGCTTCTCCGACTCCACCACCGTGTCGCCGGCCAGTGTCACCCGGAAGCGGTCGCCGTCGTAAGCAACGGATTCTGTGGCGGTACGCAGGTGGAGGGTCACGCCGTCGTGCTCCAAGCCCTGCTGCACCAGACGGACAGCGGGTTCCGGGTAGTTGCCCAGCAGGGCGCTGCGGGCGACCAGGGTGACCTTCGAACCGAGCCGGGCGTACGCCTGGGCAAGTTCCGTGCCGGCAACGCCGCCGCCCAGCACCGTGAGGCTCTCCGGAATTTCCTTCGCGGAGGTCGCCTCCCGTGTACCCCAATACGTCAGGCCCTCAAGACCGTCGATGGGCGGAACGGACGGGACGGATCCGGTAGCGAGAACGACGGCGTGGCGCGCAATGAGCGTGGTGGCGCCGTCGTCGGTGGTTACCTCCACCCGACGCTCACCGGTGAGGCGCGCCGTCCCTCGGAGCAGGGTGATCCCCGTGGCGTTGACCCAGTCGACCTGGGAGGAGTCGTCCCAGTGGGAGGTGAAGCTGTCGCGGCGGGCGAGCACTTCCTGGGTGTCGAGAGCGCCGGTGACTGCTTCCCGTGCGCCGGCCACGGAACGGGCGGCGTGCAGCGCGGTCCCGGAGCGCAGCAGTGCCTTGGACGGCATGCACGCCCAGTAGGAGCATTCGCCGCCCACCAGTTCCGATTCCACCAGGACGGCGGACAGTCCACCGCGGACAACGCGGGCGGCAGCATTCTCGCCGACGGCGCCGGCTCCAATAACAACGACGTCGGTACTCTGCTCTGCGCTCATGGTCCCGAGCCTGTCACCCGGCCGACGGCGGGGCAAGCAGTTTGCGTGGGAAAGGTCCGGGCCCGGGCTGCGGGCACAAAAAAACCGCCCCGGTAACCCGGGGCGGTTTGGCTGGTGCGCGCGAAGGGATTCGAACCCCCAACCTTCTGATCCGTAGTCAGATGCTCTATCCGTTGAGCTACGCACGCATTCAAAAGCCGGTTTGAAAGACTTTCTCAGGCCGTTTGGCCGTAGATAACTTTACAGCCATTCGGAACCTAATGCTAATTGGGGCGACCCGGCGGCCTTCTACCGATCGGTAGTATAGACCGGTCTACGTGACCTTCGTCACAAGAGGGCAGGTATTTGGATAGTGAAAACCGCAGAAACTCGCGGATCAGCGTGTACCTCAAATCAACTTTACGCCCGCGGCGATGGAATTCAGCCGGAAGCCCGCCCCTAGCATCAATACACACCATCCACCCAACGAAGGGACGAGAAATGGGCGATTCCGCGCGACAGCCGCTGCTCGCTGACCGAGCGACTGACCGGGACGCAGCCTCCGCTGCGCCGACAACCCATCAGGGCCTGTTGGCCTGGGTTGAGGAAACTGCCGCGCTGACGCAGCCGGACCGGGTGTATTGGGTCAACGGATCCGAGGAGGAGAACCACCAGCTCAGCGACGAGCTCGTCTCCGCAGGCACCTTCAAACGCCTCAACCCCGAACTTTTCCCCAACTCCTTCGCGGCGTTCTCCGACCCGGCCGATGTTGCCCGAGTCGAAGAGCAGACTTTCATCTGCTCACGGAATGAACGCGACGCTGGGTTCACCAACAACTGGATGGACCCGGACGCCATGAAGGAAAAGCTGCGGGGCCTGTTCGCCGGCTCGATGCGCGGCCGGACCATGTACGTCATCCCCTTCGTCATGGGACACCTTGACGCCCCGAGCCCCAAGTTCGGTGTCGAGATTACGGACAGCGCTTACGTGGTGACGTCCATGCGCATCATGGCGACCATCGGCACCGAGGTCCTCGACCGGATGACCGAACTCAATGCGGACTTTGTGCCGGCGCTGCATTCCGTGGGCGCACCGCTCGAACCGGGTCAGCAGGACGTCGCGTGGCCGTGCAACGAGGAGAAGTGGATTGTCCACTTCCCTGAAGAGCGGTCCATCTGGTCCTTCGGATCCGGCTACGGCGGAAACGCGCTGCTCGGCAAGAAGTGCTACGCGCTGCGCATCGCCTCGGTCATGGCCAGGGACGAGGGCTGGCTGGCCGAGCACATGCTCATCCTCAAGCTCACCTCGCCGCAGAACAAGACGTACTACCTGTCGGCGGCGTTCCCCTCGGCATGCGGCAAGACGAACCTCGCACTCCTCGACCCGACGATCGAGGGCTGGAAGGTCGAGACACTCGGCGACGACATCACCTGGATGCGATTCGGCAAGGAGGGTGAACTCCGTGCCGTCAACCCGGAGGCGGGCCTGTTCGGGGTTGCGCCCGGCACCGGCTGGCACACCAACCCCAACGCCATGCGCGCCATCGCCAAGGGCAATTCCATCTTCACCAATGTGGCACTGACCGACGACGGCGGTGTCTGGTGGGAGGGCATGACCGAGGAAGTGCCGGCGCACCTCACGGACTGGCAGGGCAACGAGTGGACGCCGTCGTCGGACGCTCCGGCCGCGCACCCCAACGCCCGGTTCTGCACGCCCATCGACCAGATCGACATGCTGGCCGAGGAGTTCAACGACCCCGAAGGAGTCGAGCTGTCAGCGATCCTGTTCGGCGGACGGCGCAAGACCACGGTGCCCCTGGTCACACAGTCCCGCGACTGGACCAACGGCATCTTCATGGGCTCCACACTGTCCTCGGAGACCACTGCCGCGGCTGCCGGTGCGGTTGGCCGGGTGCGCCGCGACCCGATGGCGATGCTTCCCTTCATGGGGTACGACGCCGGTGATTACCTCAGCCACTGGCTGAAAGTCAGCGGTCAGGCGAACCAGGAGCGGCTGCCGAAGATCTTCCTGGTCAACTGGTTCCGACGCACAGCCGACGGCGGCTTTGCCTGGCCCGGCTTCGGCGACAACTCGCGCGTGCTCAAGTGGATCATTGAGCGCCTGGAGGGCGAGGCGGAAGCCGTCGAGACACCGATCGGGTATGTCCCTGCCCCGGATTCACTCGACCTGACAGGACTCGACATGGCCCCGCAGGATGTTGAGCAGGCCGTCCGGGTCGATGCGGAAGAGTGGGCTGCCGAGCTCGAGGGCATCGAGCAGTGGTACCAGCAGTTCGGCGATTCGCTGCCCGCGGAGCTTTCCGCGGAGCTGCAGCGGCTCAAGGAGCGGTTCGCCGCCTAGCAGCCGCTTCCGCAGGAGTGTGGCCGGTTCCGTGCAGCAGCGCGGTGCCGGCCGCACGGCTTTCCGGCTCCGTTACCGGCGGATCTGCTCAAGGACGGCATCGGTGAGGGTTTCCAGGGTGTCGGGGTTTTCCGCCTCGGCGTTCAGCCTCAGGAACGGTTCAGTGTTGGACGCCCGGAGGTTGAACCACCAGGAGCCGTCGGCAGCGGTGAAGGTGAGGCCGTCAACCTCGTCCACGGTGACGCCGTCGCTCTCGAATTCCTGCCGGACCCGGGCGGTGGCGGCTTCAACGTCGTCAAGCCGGGTGTTGATCTCCCCGGAGGCGAAGTAGGGCTCGTATTCCTTACCGAGTGCGGACAGCGGCCGGTCCTGTTCGCCGAGCGCGGCGAGTACATGCATGGCCGCCAGCATCCCCGTATCAGCGTTCCAGAACTCCCGGAAGTAGTAGTGGGCGGAGTGCTCACCGCCGAAAACCGCGCCCTCCTCGGCCATGACGGCCTTGATGAACGAGTGGCCCACGCGGGTGCGTACCGGCCGGGCGCCTTCCGCACGCACGAGTTCCGGCACCGCACGCGAGGTGATCAGGTTGTGGATGATGACCGGTTCCACCTCCCCGGCAGCCTGGGCACGGCGGATCTCCCTGCGCGCAACCATGCCGGTGACAGCACTGGGTGAGAGCGGCTCACCCAGTTCGTCGATGACAAAGCACCGGTCCGCGTCGCCGTCGAATGCCAGGCCGAGGTCCGCGCCGTTGCTGACGACCGCCTGCTTCAGGTCCCGCAGGTTTTCAGGTTCCAGCGGGTTCGCCGGATGGTTGGGGAAAGAACCGTCGAGCTCGAAATACAGCGGAATGATGTCCAGAGGCAGCGCGCTGAGGTATTCGGCGCCGAGGACGGCCGGGGTGGTGAGTCCGGCCATGCCGTTACCGGCATCCACAACCACCTTCAGCGGACGGATTCCGGACAGGTCAACCAGCGAACGCAGGTATTCCGCGTAATCCTTCAGCACATCCCGGGAAGAGGTTGACCCCCGCCGGTCCGCTTCCGGGATGGTGCCCTCGGCGAGGTACCGTTCAGCGCCTTCCCGCACCTCGGCAAGCCCCGTCTCAGAGGACATCGGCACAGCGCCTGGCCGGGACATCTTCATCCCGTTGTATTGCGCAGGATTATGGCTGGCGGTGAAGGTGACACCCGCCGCGTTGTAGATCCCGCTGGCGTAATAGAGCTCGTCCGTGGAAATGAGGCCAAGCATCACCACATCTGCGCCCCGCGTGGTGGCTCCCTCGGCGAATGCCTCGGAAAACTCGGGCGAGGACGGACGCATGTCGCCGCCCACCAACACCGTCTCTCCGGAAAGCCCGAGGACGTCGACGAACGCCGCACCCACCGCCCTGACGGACTCCACCGTGATGGTCTCACCGACGATCCCTCGGACGTCGTAGGCCTTGAACGATGCGGAGAGGTCGATGGTTGTGTTCACGCTGGAAAGTCTAACCGCTCGGGTCCGCCGGTCCGGAGCCTGGGGAGGGCAGGACGACGGCGGTTGTCCACAGCGCATGGAACCCCGCCGGATACGTCAGTGGCAACTGCCATACTGGGGCGCATGGCTGAAACAACCACCCTGCACCAGCAGGCGCTCGCAATCCTCCAAACGCTTGTCGGACGGGATGATGCCGTCTTCCATGAGGGGCAGTTCGAGGCGATCGAAGCGCTGGTCAACGGCGGGCGCAGGGCGCTCGTGGTCCAGCGCACCGGCTGGGGAAAGTCTGCGGTGTACTTCGTGGCGAGCCTGCTGCTGCGTTCCGCCGGTGCCGGACCCACCCTCATCGTGTCGCCCCTGCTCGCGCTGATGCGGGACCAGGTGGCAGCGGCCGGGCGTGCCGGGGTGCGCGCCGCAGCGATCAACTCTGCAAACCAGACTGAGTGGCAGGAGATCACCGCCCGGCTGGACGCGGATGAGCTCGATGTTCTGCTGGTGTCGCCGGAGCGGCTGAACAATCCGATCTTCCGTGAAACCCAGCTGCCCGAGCTCGTCCGGCGCACCGGCTTGCTGGTGATTGACGAGGCCCACTGCATTTCCGACTGGGGCCATGACTTCCGCCCGGATTACCGGCGCCTCCGTGACCTCATCACGTCGCTGCCGGCCGGGGTGCCCGTGCTGGCAACCACCGCTACCGCCAACTCCCGGGTGGTCAAGGACGTCGAAGATCAGCTCGGTACGGACGGCACCGCCGTCTACACGCTGCGCGGTGAGCTTGCCCGCAAGTCGCTGCGCCTCGGGGTGCTCCGCCTGCCCAGCCCCCGTTCCCGGCTGGCATGGCTTCTGACGCACCTCGGGGACCTCCCGGGCAGCGGCATCATCTACACGCTCACTGTTTCCGCGGCTGAAGACACTGCGCGTCTGTTGCGGGAGAACGGCCATGCCGTGCTCGCCTACACCGGCCGTACCGACCCGTCGGACCGTGAGGCGGCTGAACAGTCACTGAAGAACAATGAGGTGAAGGCGCTCGTGGCCACCAGCGCCCTTGGTATGGGTTTCGACAAGCCGGATCTCGGTTTTGTGGTCCACCTCGGAGCGCCATCCTCCCCGGTTGCCTACTATCAGCAGGTCGGAAGGGCCGGTCGAGGGACCCCCAACGCGGACGTCCTGCTGCTGCCGGGAAATGAGGACCGCGAGATCTGGGAGTACTTCGCCACGGCCTCCATGCCCGCCGAGGACAAGGCGCAGCGCATTCTGGAGGAACTGGCCGGCGGCACCGTACTGTCTACCCCCGCGCTGGAAACCCGGGTGGACGTGCGGCGCTCGCCGCTGGAACTCCTCCTGAAGGTGCTGGACGTGGACGGTGCGGTGCAGAAGGTGACCGGCGGCTGGCAGGCCACGGGGAAGCCCTGGACCTACGACCGCGAGCGGTATGCACGGATATCGCAGGCCCGCGTTCATGAGCAGAACGCAATGCTCGACTACGAGAACACCGAAAAATGCCGGATGGAGTTCCTCGCGGCGGCGCTCGATGATCCCGCTGCTGCACCATGCGGCCGGTGCGACAACTGCGCCGGCCGGTGGTACTCCGATGAGGTGTCCCCCGACGCCTCCGAGAGCGCCGGAAGCGCACTGGGCAGGGTCGGCGTCCTGCTTGAACCGAGAGGGCAGTGGCCTTCGGGGATGGACAAGCTGGGTGTGCCGGTCAAGGGGCGCATCCCGGCGGACCAGCAGCTCTCCGCCGGGCGGGCGCTCGCGCGGATGACGGACCTGGGCTGGGGCAACCGGGTACGCGAGCTCCTCGCGGACTCCTCTCCGGACGCCGCACTTGATCCGGCCGCCATCCAGGCCTGTGTCCGCGTACTTTCCGAATGGTCCTGGGACACCCGACCGGTAGGCGTGGTCAGCATGCCGTCGCGACGGCGGCCACTCCTGATCAGTTCCCTGGCCGAGGGGTTGGCCGGTGTTGGGCGCATCCCCTACCTGGGTGCCCTGCAGCTGCCGCAGGGCTGGCCGAGCGGGAGCTCCGGCGTCAACAGCGCGTTCCGCCTCGCAGCGGTCTGGGACAGGTTCGCGGTTCCCGAGGAGGGCCACGCCTGGTTTGCCGCAAACCCCGGCCCGGTGCTGCTGGTCGATGACCTGGCGGACAGCCGCTGGAGCCTTACGGTGGCCGGCCGGGCGCTCCGACAGGCAGGTGCCCAGGAGGTGCTTCCCTTCGTCCTTGCGCAGAAGGCCTAGCAGTCGTCGAGCCGGGAACCCATACAGACGAAGGGCGTCTTCGGGGATCAGCTGACCCTCGAAGACGCCCTTCGAAAAACGCGGAGACGGGGGGATTTGAACCCCCGGTAGGCTTTAGGCCCACACTTCATTAGCAGTGAAGCCCATTCGGCCGCTCTGGCACGTCTCCAGCAGCTATTACTAGCCACCCAAGACTACCCAGAACCTCAGGGCAAGAGCAAAATACCCCCGGGTCTAGAGCTGCCCGGTGAGTGCCTTCCACAGGAACTCGAAGGACATGGCGTGCATGCGCGCGGCCTGGCGGTTGTCAGACGCCCCGGCATGGCCGCCCTCAAGCGCCTCGTGGAACCACACATTCCCAACCCCGAGCGCCTTCATCCGGGCGGCCATCTTCCGTGCCTGAACAGGGCCCACCCGGTCATCACTCGTTGCCGTCCAGATCAGCGTCTCCGGGTACTTCCGGCCCTCCTGCAACTGGTGGTACGGCGAGAAAGTCTGCACGTACTCCCACTGTTCCGGCTTGTCCGGGTCGCCGTACTCGGCAATCCAGGAGTACCCGGCGGACAGCTTGGTGTACCGCTTCATGTCCAGCAGCGGAACACCGCACGAGATCGCCCCGAACAGGTGCGGGTACTGCGTGAGCATGTTGCCCACAAGTAGCCCGCCGTTGCTCCTGCCGGTGCAGCCGAGCAGTTCCGGACGTGTCACTCCACGCTCCACCAGATCCTCCGCGATGGCAGCGAAGTCCTCGTACGCCCGGTGCCGGTTGGCGTGCAGCGCAGCCTGGTGCCAGGCCGGCCCGTATTCACCCCCGCCGCGAATGTTCGCGAGTACGTACACACCCGGGCGGCCGTCCGCTGTGCGGCGTTCCAGCCAACCCCGCCCGATCACACCGCTGTACGCCGGCGTCATGGCGTGCTCAAAGCCCCCGTACCCGGAGAGCAGCGTCGGGTTGCCGCCGTCGAGCGCCAGATCCTTCGCCGCGACCTGGAAGTAAGGCACCCGCGTTCCGTCGCTGGAGACCGCGAAGTGCTGTGAGACGGTGAAGGACTCCTCGTCAAAGTACGACGGCGACGCCTTTACTTCCACATGCGTGCCGCCAATAGTGCCGCGCACCACCGTTGTGGGGGTGAGGAATCCGGTGGCGATCAGCCAGTAGTCGTTGCCGGCGTCGTCGTCCTCATCATCGACTGCGTAGGCATCCACCGCGTGCAGGGGCGGACAGGCGTCCAGCAGTTCGGCGGTCCAGGACTGTGCAGGGTTGACCACACGGATCTCCGAAGACACGTCCTTCAGGAGATTGAGCAGGAGATGATCCCGGGTCCAGCTCCAGGACTGCAGGGCTGTGTGCGCATCGGGTTCGAACACGGTGGTCAGAGCGCGCTGCCCGGCCAGGAAGTCCTCGAGCCGGGCGGCCTGGAGGGAACCGCCGCGGTACGTTACGTCGTCGAGCTCGAAATCGGTGCGCGGACGGAGCACCAGCCACTCCCGGTGAAGTGACACGTTCACGTCGTCGGGAACCTCGATGTGCACCCATTCATCCCCCCGGCGCAGGAACGTTCGGCTGGAGTAGAAATCCACGATGTGCGCGGCGATGTCCCGCTCGAACCCAGGGGTCTGGTCATGCACCACCACGGCCATCATGGAGGTTTCGGGGATCTCGAAGTACAGGCGCGCGGACTCGAGCGGTTCACCGCGGCGCAGCGTCCGCACGGTCCGCGGGTAGGAACTGGTGGTCATGGACCCCGGTCCGAAGTCCGTACCCACATGGAGGGCGTCCGGGCCGGCCCAGCTGACCCTGCTCTTCGCCACCGGAATATCGAACCCGCCCTCCACAAAGGAGCGGTCGACGACGTCGTACTCGCGGTAGCGCTGGGCATCCCCGCCGTCGGGGGAGAGCGCGATCAGCGCCCGGCGGTAGGGCCCACCGTCGGTGGGGCGAAGGAAGACCGCCCCGCCCCACACCCACTCCTGGCCCTCCGCAGCGGCCAGCGCGTCAACATCGAGCAGGACGTCCCAGTCGGGGGCATCGGTCAGGTAGCTTTCCCAGGTGGTCCGCCGCCACAGGCCCTTGGGGTGCTCCCTGTCCCGCCAGAAGTTGTAGTAGTGGTCGCCGCGCTTGACCACCATCGGAATCCTGTCGGTGGAATCGAGCACCTCAAGCAGGCGCTGTTCATCCGCGAGGAACTGGTTGTTGACAAGTTCCGCTTCCGTGACGGCGTTCTGGCTGCGCACCCATTCCAGGGGCTTCTGCCCGTAGATGTCCTCGAGCCAGAGGAACTCATCGTCGGTTGCGGAATCAGACTGCTGTGTGGTGGACGTCATACAGTTATCTTAGGCAACCTGACGCTCAGGCAGAATGCCTTCCGTACAGGTCTGCCCATCGAAGCTGCCAACTGGTTAGATGGAGCAATGCATCCTGCGGACACCCATGATCTGATCCGGGTGCAGGGCGCCCGCGAGAACAACCTCAAAGACATCAGCATTGACATCCCCAAGAGACGGCTGACGGTGTTCACTGGTGTGTCGGGCTCAGGCAAAAGTTCGCTCGTCTTTGCGACGATCGCAGCCGAATCGCAGCGGATGATCAACGAGACCTACAGCGCCTTCGTGCAGGGCTTCATGCCCACGCTGGCCCGGCCGGACGTTGATCTGCTTGAGGGGCTGACCACCGCGATCATCGTTGACCAGGAACGGATGGGCGCCAACCCGCGGTCCACCGTCGGTACGGCGACTGACGCCAACGCCATGCTGCGCATCCTCTTCAGTAGGCTCGGCTCTCCTTATGTGGGGCCACCCACCGCGTACTCCTTCAATATCCCCACCCGCAAGGCCAGCGGCGTGATGTCCACCGAGAAGGCGGGACGCGTTGAGCGGAGCGTCGTCAGCCAGGCCGTCTACCTGGGCGGCATGTGCCCGAGATGCGAGGGGATGGGAAATGTCAGCGACATCGACCGCGCCGCGCTGTATGACGAGGCAAAGTCCCTGGCGGACGGCGCCCTGACCGTCCCCGGCTACTCGATGGACGGCTGGTACGGAAGGCTGTTCGAGGGCATGGGCCTGCCGATGGACAAGCCCATTGCGAAGTTCACCAAGAAGCAGCTCGACACAATGCTGTACGCGGAACCGACCAAGATCAAGGTTGAAGGCATCAACCTCACGTTCGAGGGCATCATCCCTAAGATCCAGAAGTCCATGTTGTCCAAGGATCCCGAGGCCATGCAACCCCACGTGCGCCGGTTCGTGGAGCGGGCGGTGACCTTCCAGCGCTGCCCTGAGTGCGACGGGACGCGGCTCACCAGGGAAGCGCTGTCGTCAAAGATCAACGGGAAGAACATCGCTGAGCTCTGCTCGATGCAGATCACCGACCTGGCGGAGTGGCTGCGCGGGCTGGGAAAGGCCGGCAGCACAGCGGCACCGCTGGTGAAAGGGCTGCAGCACCTCCTGGATTCCTTCGCGGAGATCGGTCTGGGCTACCTCTCGCTCGATCGGCCGGCCGGAACGCTCTCGGGCGGCGAAGCGCAGCGGACCAAAATGATCCGCCACCTCGGCTCTTCCCTGACCGACGTCACCTACGTTTTCGACGAGCCGAGCATCGGCCTGCATCCGCATGACATCGAGCGCATGAACAAGCTGCTCCTCCAGCTTCGGGACAAGGGCAACACGGTGCTGGTGGTTGAACACAAGCCCGAGACCATCACGATCGCCGACCACGTGATCGACCTGGGGCCAGGTGCAGGCACCGCGGGCGGAACGGTGTGTTTCGAGGGCACCGTTGAAGGACTGCGCCAGACGGACACGATCACCGGACGCCACCTCGATGACCGCGCACGCGTCAAGGATGCCGTCCGTTCCTCCACGCACGCCATGGAAGTCCGGGGAGCGTCGACGCACAACCTTCGGAACGTCGACGTCGACATCCCGCTGGGCGTGCTGTGCGTCATCACGGGCGTGGCCGGCTCCGGCAAGAGCTCACTGATCCACGGGTCCGTTGCCGAACGCGACGGCGTTGTGGTGATCGACCAGGCGGCCATCCGGGGCTCACGGCGAAGCAACCCCGCCACCTACACGGGACTGCTGGAACCGATCCGCAAGTCCTTCGCCAAGGCGAACGGCGTCAAGCCCGCGCTCTTCAGCTCCAACTCCGAGGGCGCCTGCCCCACCTGCAACGGTGCCGGTGTGATCTACACCGACCTGGGCGTCATGGCCACCATGGAGTCACCCTGTGAGGAGTGCGAGGGCAGGCGGTTCCAGGCCTCGGTGCTCGAGTACACACTGGGTGGAAAGAACATCGCCGACGTCCTCGCCATGCCGGTATCGGAAGCCCGGGAATTCTTCGACACCGGGGATGCGCGCACTCCCGCGGCCTCCAGGATCCTGGACCGGATGGCCGACGTCGGGCTCGGGTACCTGAGCCTGGGCCAGCCGCTCACCACGCTCTCCGGCGGCGAGCGGCAGCGGCTGAAGCTGGCCACCCAGATGGGTGAGAAGGGCGATGTCTACGTCCTCGATGAACCGACCACCGGCCTGCACCTTGCCGACGTAGAGCAGCTGCTCAGGCTGCTGGACCGGCTCGTTGATTCGGGCAAGTCCGTGCTGGTCATCGAGCACCATCAGGCGGTGATGGCCCACGCCGACTGGATCATCGATCTCGGCCCCGGTGCAGGGCACGACGGCGGGACGGTCGTTTTCCAGGGAACGCTGGCGGACCTGGTCGCGGACCGCTCCACCCTGACCGGTGCGCATCTGGCCACCTACGTGGGGGACACGGAGCCCGCGCGCTGAACCCCGGTCCGGGCGGCCGGACCGGCCGCGCCGAACGGGGCGGGTCCGACCGG
>NZ_KI914588.1:18171-22773 GCF_000520475.1 Arthrobacter sp. 35/47 | reverse complement strand
GCGGGTCCGACCGGCCGATAACCTAGAAGGATGGAGATGACGCGGGCAGTTCAGGTGGCCATTATCGGCGCCGGTCCGCGCGGCACTTCCGTGCTGGAACGCCTGATCGCAAACTGGTCGGCACTCCGGGAGGCTGACCGCCCGCGGGTCACCGTTCATCTGATCGATCCTTACCAGCCAGGACCCGGGCATGTGTGGAGGACCGACCAGTCGCGGCATTTCCTCATGAACACGCCGGCGCTGTTTCCCACGGTGGTGCCGGTCGGCGCCGCAGCCGCCGCACGCGCGCCCTCCCTGGTGCCGCTGTCCTTCGACGACTGGCGGCAGCTCATGGACGCCTCACCGGATGATCGGCTGAGCGACGGCGACCGCAAGGAAATCCAGTCCCTCACCGCGGCAGACTTCGCCAGCCGGGCACTGTACGGGCGCTATCTCGAGTACATTTACACGTCGCTGATCGAACGGCTCGGCGACGGTATCGACGTCGTCGAGCACCGCGCGGAGGCAAGCCATCTCGAGAAGCTGGAGTCCGGCTTCCGGGTGAATGTCGGCGATAACACCACCGTGATGTGCGACGCCGTCGTGCTGGGGATGGGCCACCTGCCCGCCCAGCTCAACCCGGAGCAGGAGTCGCTCAGGGACGGCGCTGCGCGCCTGGGACTGCAGTACTGGCCGCCGAACGTTCCGGCCGATGTCGACTGGAACCGGCTTCCGGCGCGCAAGACCGTACTCGTGCGAGGACTGGGCCTGAACTTCTTCGACATCATCACCCACCTCACCGAGGGCCGGGGCGGAACGTTCGTCCCCAGCGGCGAACCGGCCGGCCGCGCACTGACCTACCGCCCTTCGGGCCGGGAACCCCAAGTGGTCGCCGCCTCCCGGCGAGGTACGCCATACCGCGCCAAGGCGAAACTCACCAGCTACGTCCCGCGCAGCGTGCGCCTTCGCTACTGCACGCCCAGCCGCGCCGGCGCCTTCGCAGCAAGCGGCATCCAGCCCGGCTTCGACCATGACCTCTGGCCGCTGCTGCACCGGGACGCCGTCTGGGCCTACTACAGCACGCTGGCACGCACCGGCGGACTGCCGGCGGAGTTCCTGCCGTCGCTCCAGAGCGTGCTTGACGATCCCGACAACGCCTGGCGCGCCCGCCTTGAGGAGCTCCTGAGTGGCTACGTGCCTCTTGCCGACCGGCTGGACCTCGAGTCGCTCGCCCGACCTTTCGGGCGGCACCGGTTCGCTTCCGCGGAGGAATACAACCAGGCGGTGCTCCACTATCTCGAGGAGGATGCCGCAGGCTCCGACCGCGGCGAAGAGGATCCCCTGAAGATGGCCATCGGCGCCATGAACGCGGGACGCTCAGTCATCAAGCAGATCGTCGCCGACGGGGGGCTGACCGAAGCGTCATGGACGGCGGAGCTGCGCGGGTGGTTTGAACCGCTGGTGGAGGGCCTTGCGAGCGGACCGCCCGCCCTCCGGATCGAGCAGCTGGCCGCTCTGGCGAGGGCCGGCGTCGTGCGCTTCGCCGGTCCGGCGCCGCGGTTCGAGCTGGATGCTGCGAGGGGGAGGTTCACTGTCTCCTCGCCGTGGGTGGAAGGCGGAAGATACGACGCCGGCGTGCTGGTCGAGGCGATGATGCCGGCCAACCGGGTGGTCCAGAACCGCTCCGTCCTGCTGCGCCGGCTGCTCGAGGATGGACTCGTGCGGGCGCGCACCACCATGTCCGAAGACGGCGTGCCGGAGGTTTCCCCGGGGCTGGACGTGACCAGGCCGCCCTACCGGGCGGTGGGCGCGAGCGGGCTGGTGCAGGAAAATCTGTTTGTGCTGGGACTGCAGCTCAGCGCCGTGCAGTGGGGAACAGCGATCGCCGCCGAGGCAGGCGCCCCACTCGACGCCGGAAGCAGGACGCTGCGCGACGCCGACGACATCGCGCTCGCAATCCTCGGCTGACCTGCCGGCGGCACGGCACCCTCGCCGGCACGGCACCGGCACCGGCACCTGAGCCGGAACGGCACCTGAGCCGGATCGGCAGAAAGCGCCCGTCCGCTGCTGCAGACGAGCGCCTCCTGTCGTTCCTATTGGGCCGGGATCCCCGGTTGTGCTCTAGCCGCGGCGTGCGTCGGCGAGGCACTTGCGGTACTCCGCCATTGCCTGCCCGAAACCGTCCGCCTCTTCGGCCTCCGGCCCACGCTCGGGTTTGGCCGGGGCAACGCATCCGGTTTCTGCGGGCGCCTCCACGGTCACGGGCAGATTGACCGTAGTGCCCGATTCCTTCGCAACCAGGACAATGGCCCCCGCTCCAGGCGTTGATTCCGGAACAGTGAGAGTGACCTGCGCGGCGCCATCGGTCACGGGGGTGGTTCCCAGCTCCGTGACAGTGCCGGCGGCGTCAACAAAGCTGGCGGACAGGCTGGTGTTCGCGGGACTGCCCAGTGAGGCCAGGTCCAGCTTCGCAACGCTGAAGCTGACGGAATCGCCGCCCTGCACGCTGACCGGCGCGTCCTTCACCATCACCGACCGACGGTCGAAGCTCGGTGACAGCGGGCTGTTCTGCCCGATGTAGCTGATCCACGCGTCGCGGTCCACGAGTCCCGAGTCGCGGACATCGGTTGCCTGCTGGAAGACGGTGAAGTTGTCGCCGCCCTGAGCCAGGAAGCTGACCGTGCCGATGCGGTATTCCGCAGCCGGATCCAGCGGAACTCCGTCGATCGTGACCGACGTGATGCGGGAACCGGCGGCGAGATCCGGGTTGTAGGTGTAGGACACGTTGTCGGACAACCCGAGCGCCTGGAAGGACCGGGATGCACCCGCCGGCTGCCACTGCTGCTCCAGCATCGTCCTGAACTGCTCCCCGGTCAGGGTGACGGTCCAGAGGTTGTTGACGAAGGGCAGGACTGCGTTGGCTTCGGCGTAGGTGATCACTCCGTCCTCGCCGTAGTAGAGCTCGTTGCGGAGCCCGCCCGGATTGACGACGCCGATGTCAGCTCCACCGCGTTCGGCGGCCGAGAGCGAAGCCCTCATGGAATCAGCAACCAGGTTCCCAAGCGTCGACTCCGATCCGCGGTCATCCCGGGCGCCGTTGAGGAAGGCGGTGGTGATGTCGGCAGTCACCGAACCGACCGGGCGGCTACCGATGACCTTCGCTTCAGCGAGGGCAGCATCGACAATTGCCTTGACCTCCGCCACGCGGGGGTAGGTTGCTGCCAGCACGGCCGGGTCCGTTGCGGAGCGTGCCACGTTCTGCGCGGTGTAGGACTCGACCTCGCCGGTGGCGTTATCGACGCTCAGTGTGATCTGGCCGATGAACTCGCCGTAGGAGCCGGTCTGCACAATGGGGCGGGTCTCGCCCTCAGCACCGGGGACCGGAGCGTCCCACACGTACTGCTTGTGGGTGTGGCCGGTGTAGATGGCGTCGACAAGCGGCGTGGTACCGGTGACGATCTCTGCAAAGGCGCCGCCCGCGGCAACCTCCTGCTCTATGGTGGCACCCTCGACGGCGCCGTCTCCGGCTCCCTCGTGGTACGCGGCCACAATGACGTCCGCCAGATCCTGATCCTCGATCTGCTGAGCCACGCGGTTCACGGCCTCGACGGGGTCCCCGAACTCGAGAGCGGCGATGCCGCCGGGGCTCACGAGCGACGGTGTCTCCTGGGTGACAGCACCGATGACAGCCACATCAATGCCGCCAACGGTCACGATCCCATATTCCTCGAGCGCGGGAGTGGTGGTTCCCTTGAGGTAGACGTTGGCGCCGAGGTAGGGGAACTCCGCGGCGTCGGCCACCCGGCCGTCCAGATCCTCGAAGCCGCCGTCGAACTCGTGGTTACCCACCGCTGAGGCTCGGAGGTCCAGCGCGTTGAGGAGGTCGAGAGTGGGCTGGTCCTTCGCTACCGAGGAGGCGAAGAGGGAGGCACCGATGTTGTCTCCGGCGGAGAGGAACAGCGAGTTCTCTTCACCGTACTGCGCGCGCAGTTCCTCGATGGTGCCCGCCAACTTCACGGTGTTCGAGTCGATCCGCCCGTGGAAATCGTTGATTCCCATCAGGTTGAGCTCGGTGGTGGAGTCCGCCGGTGCGAGGTCCAGCCCCACGATCACCGGATCGTGGTCGCTTGCCCTGAACTGGTTCGGCTCGTAGAAGTTGGTCGCGTTGTAGTTGTAGCGGCTGTACTCAAGCGCCACGGACTCAACAGCGTTGATGTTCCACACGTCCACGCCGGAAACCGTTGCATCGGCGGCGGGTGAGGCGAGGATGTGGTCGAGGGAACCTACAAGTCCCGAGAAGACGTAGGAGTAGCCCTCGGTCTTGCCGCCCTGGTTGATGTAGCCCGCGTCATAGAGAACCTGCATCGGGTCCTCGGCCGAGTAGGAATTGAAGTCACCGGCGAGGAAAACCTTGTCGGTGCCCGCCTGGGACTTCATACGGTCGGCGAACGCCACGAGCGCCGTTGCCTGTTCAATCCGGTCTGCATTGGATGCGCCCTGGCCGTCTCCCTGGTCAGCGTTCTCGCCGGAGCCCGATCCCTTCGATTTGAAGTGGTTGGCGATCACCAGGAACCTGGTGGACGCGTCCCCGCCAGCAACAGTGAAGGACTGGGCGAGCGGCTT
>NZ_KI914588.1:3000-18071 GCF_000520475.1 Arthrobacter sp. 35/47 | reverse complement strand
CCGCCAGCAACAGTGAAGGACTGGGCGAGCGGCTTGCGGGCGTTCGAGAAGGCCACGTTGTCATTCAGGATGACTGACTCCCCGACAGGCTCCACTGCCGCCACCTTGTAGATGAAGGCCGTGCGGATGAAGTCCTCATCCTCGACGGCAGGCCGTTCAGCGGGCGAGCGGACGTAGTCCCAGACTCCCGGGGCAGCCTCATTCAGTGCGGCTGTCAGCGTGGCGAGTGCCTCGTCCCGGTCCTTCCCGAACCTGGCCGAATTTTCGATTTCCTCCAGGGAGACAACGTCGGCGCCGAGACCATTGATTGCCGCGACGATCTTCGCTTCCTGCCGCTCGAGATTCTCCGCGTTCGCAGCACCGCGGGCGTCGCAGCCGCCCCGGACAGTAACGGGATTGCCGTCGCGGTCCTGGTAATAGGTGCACCCGGTGAGCTGGTCGCCGGTGGTGGTGAAGTAGTTCAACACGTTGAAGGATGCGATCTTCACGTTTCCGCCGACGTTCGCGGGCACCTCAGGACGCGTGCCCTCGAACGTGACCGGCTGGACCGCGGCGGCGTTCGCGGCGGTAAGGGCGGTCAGCGGCTGGAATTTCCAGGAGCTGTTGCGGAAGTCGAGAACAACGGGCGCCGTGAAGGTTGCCGACGAGTTGACCCGTACCGGCTGCTCCGGTGTGAGGTACGGCAGCGGCTGGTCCATGTTCGCAGCGGCGAGGAAATTGGTGGTGGCGCCGTCGTCGAGCTTCACTCGCCGTGCGGCGTTGTCCGCCGCGACGGCTGCGTTCCCGGCGGTCCCAGGCGGAGCGATTTCGGTTGGTTGGACCAGCGGAGTGTCTCCGACGGCGAGCGTGATTTCCCCATACTGGTTCAGCGCGTAGTTGTCTGAAACCGTGAAGCCGGAGGTCGGCTGGACGAGCATCCCCTCGAGTGCTTCGCGTCCGGCGTCATCGGCAGGGTAGGCAACGGCGGCCGCCTTGACCGCCTCGGCAGGCTCAGCCGGTTTGGTCATACCGCCGGCGGGGACCGTGATCTGCGAAAGGTTGAAGTATTCCCCTGCCGTTCCGGTCACCTCGACGAAGTCGCCGACCGCAACCTCCGCGACAGTAGCCGGAGAGTAGATGAAGATGCCGTCGGAGGCCGCGTGATCTGAGCCCAGGTCCCCTCCTGTCCCGGCAGTCTGGAGGTAGTAGCCGTCAAAGCCGCCGGAAGGGTAGGCGGCGGTCACGACTCCACGGGTGGTCACAACCTGTCCCGCATAAGGGGTGGCTGTGCCCGTTCCCTGAATCTGGTCAATCGGCACTACCTGGCCGGGGGCCGGCGGCTGGGGCTCGGGTTCCGGCTCGCTTCCGGCCGTTTCACCGGCGGCATTGGTGGGCGTCACGACGTCGAGCGCGCTGAAGTCCACCTGATTGTTGTCGGTATCGACACCGCCGGAACGGTTCATGGAGAGCGGGTTGCCGGTGCCGCCGGGACCATCCTCGCCGCTGGTCTCATAGGTGTTGGACGAGCCGTAGCCCAGCAGGTCAACCACGCCGGGAGCTCCCGTCACCGACCCGACAGCCAGCGGGGTCACCGCGGTGGACTGGTTGGACAGGACGATGGTTCCGCTTGTGCCGCTGAAGTTCAGGGAGGAGGACAGGTCAGGCGCCGGCAACGCGGATCCTACTGATCCGTTGCTGGACCCCTGAACCAGGTAGGTCCCGTTCGCGGGAATGGTGCCCCTCAACACGGCGACCCCGGTCGGTGCGGCGCTCCCCGTCGCCGAGCGGTACTGCAGCGACCAGCCGTCAAGGCTCACCGGAGCATCAGTGGTGTTGGCCAGCTCAACAAACTTGTGGGTGAACGGCGCGTTTGCGCTACCCCCGTTGACGTATGCCTCATTGATGACGACGCCGGTGCCCGCCTGCGGCCCGACTGTTTCCTCTGCGCTGGCTGGCAGGAACGCCACCGGGGAAGCGAGTAGCCCCACCGAAAGCGCTGAGCACAGCGCGCCCCTCCACGAATTTTTCATTCGTACTGTTTCTCCTTGGCTTTGGCCGGGTTACGGCCGCGAGTGATGCCCGCAGCGGCTTGCGCCTCCGCGGAACTGGCCACGAAAGTGACAATAGGATTCGCCGGTGACATTCCGGCCGCGGCAAGCCAAGCACGCCGCAGTGAACGGGTGGTTACCCTGCGGGGAACAGATCAGCCGGGTTGAGACCATCAACGGAATTTCCCATCGTCGGCCCGGTGGTATCGGACTTGGCGCCCTGTCCCGCTCCACCCCATTAGTGATGCAGGACACATCCGGCGCCGAGCACATTCAAACACGACTGCTTGCCGTTGGAAACTATTTGTTGGAGTCCCGGAGTGTTCCGATGAAAGGCGCGGTGTCCGTGTCGCCGAAAAGGCTTCTCATCCCGGGATTCGGCTCATTAAAAGCAGTTGCACCCCGATCCTTCCGGAACGGGGTGCAACGGGTGAGCCGGCTCAGGCTCAATGCGGAAGGTAAGGGATTCGAACCCTTGAGGCGGGGTTACCGCCCACTGGTTTTCAAGACCAGCTCCTTCGGCCGCTCGGACAACCTTCCCTACGGGGAATAGTGTTTCATGCAGAGCAGGCTGCACAAAACTCCCAAAACCCGCAGGGCAACTCCCGGGAAGGAAACAATGAAAGCCGTAGTGCTGCGAAAGTCCGGCGAGCCGGATGTTCTCGAGGTGACCGAAGTGGAGCCCCCGCGCCCAGGGGCCGGTGACGTCCTCATCGACGTTGTTGCTGCAGGCCTCAACCGCGCCGACGTCCAGCAGCGCAGGGGCGTGTACCCGCCGCCGCCCGGCGCTTCCGAATATCCCGGGCTCGAGGTTTCGGGGAGGATTGCCGATGCGGGCACCTCCGACTTCCGGCCCGGTGACGCGGTGGTGGCGCTCCTCGCGGGCGGTGGCTACGCGGAACAGGTTGCGGTGCCTGCCGGTCAGGTGCTGCCGGTGCCTGCCGGAGTGGACCTCGCAGCAGCCGCCGGGCTGCCGGAAGTGGCTGCGACCGTCTACTCGAACCTGGTCCTGACTGCCGGGCTGCGCCGCGGTGAAACCGTTCTGGTGCACGGCGCAACCGGGGGGATCGGCACCATGGCCATCCAGCTCGCACGGGCGTGGGGAGCGCGGACAATCGTGACCGCGGGTACCGCGGAGAAACTGGAGTTTGCCCGTTCCCTCGGTGCGGAGGTGTGCGTGAACTATCGGGAGCAGGACTTCGTTGCCGAGGTGGACGCCGCCACGGGCGGGCGGGGAGTGGACGTCATTCTCGACGTCGTCGGCGCCAAATACCTCAGCCGCAACGTGAAGGCGCTGGCAACCGGTGGCCGGCTCGTCGTCATCGGACTGCAGGGAGGCGCCAAAGCCGAACTTGATCTGGGCGCGCTGATGGCCAGGCGGGCGTCGGTCACCGGGACCACGTTGCGTTCGCGTCCTGTGGAGGAGAAGTCGTCCATCATGGCGGGCGTCTACCAGCATGTCTGGCCGCTCATTTCGGACGGGACCATTTGCATACCCGTCGACCGGACGTTCCCGCTGGCCGAGGTGGTTGAGGCGCACCGGTACTTCGACTCCGGGCAGCACACGGGAAAAATCCTGCTGAGCGTGCAGGAGGCATGACGCGGTCTGCTTTGTGGATTCCGGGTGGTATGACAAGCTAGCACCCACCGTAATTCCAAGGAGGAAACCATGGCCAAGCACAGGGCAGACGGCGAGCCGGACGGCGTATCGCGAGCCGGAGATGAAGAGTCGGGCCTGGAGCGCGCTGCGGAAAGCTGGGCGGAAAACCTCGCCGATCAGGTCAATGACGGAGTCCAGAGCAGTCCCCGCGACACCGCTGAGGACGGTCCGGATCCACAGACAGAGACCCACTCCAGCCTGAGTGAGGGCTCGAATTCCCGTGACGGCAGGGACGATCCCAGCCACTAGCTGCGCAAGCCGTTTGGCTCATGGAAACAGCCGTTCGGCGATTGCACGCCTCCTGTGTGCAAACTCTGTGACGCAGCACTCTTGGCACTGCTAGTTTCAGTGAGTTAAGCCACTCACATATAAGGGAGCGCCATGAGTGAGAACGAATCTGGTCGCGGGCAGGCGGGGGCGAGCCGCGTCCAACGGAATGAGGACGCCGACGTCCTCCTCCAGGATCCGGATCTGCCGCCGACTGCAGTCGATGCAGACAAGGAAGACGGCGGCTGGACGCCGCTGAAGATTGCAGTCTGGGTGGGTATAGCCCTGCTCGGCGGCGTGAGCTGGACGGTGCTTGCCATTGTCCGCGGCGAGACGGTCAACGCGATGTGGTTTGTATTCGCAGCCGTCTGCAGCTACCTCATCGCCTACCGGTTCTACTCCAAATTCATCGAACGCAAGCTCCTGCGGCCCAACGACCGGCGCGCCACCCCCGCCGAATACAAGGCCGACGGCAAGGACTTCGCCTCTACCGACCGCCGTGTGCTCTACGGCCATCACTTCGCAGCGATCGCCGGAGCCGGCCCGCTCGTGGGTCCCGTACTTGCTGCCCAGATGGGTTATCTGCCCGGAACCATGTGGATCGTCATCGGCGTGATCTTCGCCGGCGCGGTCCAGGACTACCTGGTCATGTTCTTCTCAATGCGCCGCGGCGGGCGGTCACTCGGCCAGATGGCGCGTGAAGAGCTCGGCCTGATCGGCGGCACCGCCGCCCTGATCGCAACGCTCACCATCATGATCATCATCGTGGCGATCCTGGCTCTTGTTGTGGTCAACGCTCTCGGGGAAAGCCCGTGGGGTGTGTTCTCCGTGTCGATGACCATCCCCATTGCACTGTTCATGGGCGTCTACCTGCGCTACCTCCGTCCCGGCAAAGTGTCCGAGGTATCCCTCATTGGATTCGCGCTGTTGATGCTCGCAATCGTTGCGGGTGGCTGGATCGCCGAGACCGAGTGGGGCGTTGCCCTCTTCACGCTCGACAGGGTCACCATCGCCTGGGGCATCATCATCTACGGCTTCATCGCGGCAGTCCTGCCGGTGTGGCTCCTGCTCGCCCCCCGCGACTACCTCTCCACCTTCATGAAGATCGGCACGATTGTCATGCTGGCCGTGGCAATTGTGATCACCCGCCCGGAAATCAGCGTTCCTGCGGTCAGCGAGTTCGCCTCGCGGGCCGACGGACCCGTTGTTCCGGGGACCCTCTTCCCCTTCCTGTTCGTGACAATCGCCTGTGGTGCGCTCTCCGGCTTCCACGCCCTGATCGCCTCCGGAACCACACCGAAAATGATCGAGAAGGAACGCCAGACCCGGTTCATCGGTTACGGCGGAATGCTCATGGAGTCCTTTGTGGCGATCATGGCTCTGGTGGCGGCGCTGTCGATCGACCGCGGCATCTACTTCGCGATGAACTCCTCGGCCGCGGCCACAGGAGGAACCATCGAGGGCGCCGTCGCCTTCGTCAACGGCCTGGGCCTGACCGGGGTAAACCTCGCACCGGAGGCTCTGAGTACGCTCGCCAACAACGTGGGTGAGGAGTCGATTGTCTCCCGTACCGGCGGTGCGCCGACTCTCGCAGTAGGCATTGCCCAGATCATGCAGGGCCTCTTCGGCGGCGCCGGCATGATGGCGTTCTGGTACCACTTCGCCATCATGTTCGAGGCACTCTTCATCCTGACCGCGGTCGACGCCGGAACCCGCGTTGCACGGTTCATGCTGCAGGACACCATCGGTAACTTCGTGCCGAAGTTCAAGGACACCTCCTGGCGGGTAGGCGCCTGGATCTGTACAGCGATCATGGTCGCGGGGTGGGGGGCCATCCTGATCATGGGCGTCACCGATCCGCTGGGCGGCATCAACACGCTGTTCCCGCTGTTCGGTATTGCCAACCAGCTCCTGGCAGCCATTGCGCTGGCCGTCTGCATGGCGATCTGCGCCAAGAAGGGTGCCTTCAAGTACCTGTGGATCCCCGCCCTGCCGCTGGCGTTTGCAGCAGTGGTGACCATTACGGCGTCGTTCCTGAAGATCTTCTCCCCGGTGCCCACCGTCGGCTACTGGGCCAACCACATGGCTTTCCGAAATGCGCTCGCCGCAGGGGAGCAGAGCTTCGGCAACGCCGCCACCGTGGAGGCGATGGAGAAGGTGGTCCGCAACACCTTCATCCAGGGAACGCTGTCCATCCTCTTCGTGACGCTGGCTATCATCGTGATTGCCACGGCAATCATGGCAACTGTCAGGGCGTACCGCACGGGCGGTGGGCCGAGCGCCGAGGATCCCGCAGTTCCCTCGCGCACCTTCGCCCCGGCAGGCCTCATTGCGACTCCGGCCGAGAAGGAACTCGAAGCGCAGTGGGCCAACCTCCCGCATGACAAGAAGCCGGCGCGGGCGGGTCACTGATGAGCGTCAAAGAGCTGATCTGGCTCTTCAAGGGTGTGATGGGAGAGAACGCGTATCAGCAATACCTCGACCACCACGCCTCGACGCACAGCAGCGAGGCACCCATGACGGAGCGCCAGTTCTGGCGGGACAAAACGGACCGCCAGGACGCAAACCCTGAGGGACGCTGCTGCTAGGGCTGCACACCGGTGCTGATAGGGCGGGCTCGACTGCGGTCGTGCCCGCCTTATCTGTGTACCGACGCTCTGGCGGGCCCACCGCCGGCCGTGGTTTGCTGGTGGGATGACTGAGAACCTGCCGGAACACCTCCGCGAAGACATCGGTGCGCCTACTCCGGAGGCGGCATCGGAAGAAGAGCACCTCCGTGAGGATGTCAGCGTGCCCACGGAAGAGAACGACGGCGGCCCCGAATTTTCAGAGGACCACTTCACTTCGGGGCAGCTCAACGCCGGGCAGCGCGTTCCCGGCGTCAGCCCTGGCGGGGAGTACCGGGAAGGCCGTGAGGAAGAGCTCGCTCACAGGGAAGAGGCGGACTGACGCGCGCGGGCGCCGCACCGGCGCCCACGGTCGCGTGAGAGCATGAACCTATGACCGAAAAGCACCCCGACCACGTGACGCCGGAACAGGCGGCCGGCAACCAGGAGAGCCCTGTCCTCGTCGGAAGGCTGGAGCCCGGCCGTGGGCTTCCGGAACACGATGACCACGGTGGCTCCCGCGGCGACAGGGACCGGACCACCAAGCTGACCGAGCTGGTGGATGAACCTGCAAAGGTGATGCGCATCGGCACCATGCTGAAGCAGCTGCTTGAGGAAGTGCGCAGCGCCCCGCTGGACGACGCCGGGCGCAGCCGCCTCGCCGAGATCCATGAGCGCTCGGTGCGTGAGCTCGAGGACGGGCTCGCACCGGAGCTGGTCGAGGAGCTGCACCGGATCAACCTGCCCTTCACTGATGATTCGGTTCCCACTGATGCTGAACTGCGTGTTGCGCAGGCACAGCTGGTGGGATGGCTCGAGGGACTTTTCCACGGGATCCAGACCGCGCTTGCCGCCCAGCAGATGGCCAACCAGCAGCTTGCCGCCCAGCTCCAGCTGAAGCAGCTTCCTCCCGGAACCGTCATTGCGCCCGGCGTTATTGTGGGCGAGGACGGTGAGCCGCGGCGCGCGCCCGGAGCACGGCCGGGCCCGGCGCACAAGCCGGACACCCATGGCCCCGGCCAGTACCTGTAGTTCCACATGGCGCTTTTCGCGGCGGCCAGGCAGGGCCGCAAGGATGATGCCGAGCTCGGTACGGGGGTGTGGCGGCGTGCCCATGACCGGTTCCGGCGTGGGCTGGACCGTTACCACCAGATCCTCGAGGGTGTGGAGGACGACGCCGTCTACAACGATCTGGCCGCCCTCGCCAATGAGCTGGCGCAGTTGCTCCCGCGTGTGCGGGCGTGCTGCATTGCCGCGCAGGCACAGCATCCGAGTGAGGGACTTGATATTCCGGGAGCGTTGCTCCAGGTGCACCGGGCGCTCTCCCGCGCCGGCAATGCACTGGCCACAACCGCCGAGGCCGCCGCGATGGCGCGGTTGGACGGTGAGCGGTGGGGGATCGCTTCGGCCGGGCTGGACAACGTCCGGCGGCGGGCGGAAGTGGTTGCCGAAGATGTGATCGAAGCTGAACGTTTGCTGTCAGGATCCGGCCGGTAGGAATATTCCCGGGCAGGTGCACGGTTGCCATACTCCGGAGAAGCAATCAGTTATCGAAAGGGATACATGAGCACCTCACCCAACCTCACCTTCAACGACGGCCGCACCATTCCCCAGCTGGGCTACGGCGTATGGCAGGTCGACGACGCCACGGCTGAAGACGTCGTCGGGCGCGCCTTCAAGGCGGGTTACCGCCACATCGACACCGCAAAGATCTACGGCAATGAAGCAGGCGTCGGCCGGGCCATTGAAGCCTCGGGGCTGAGCCCCGAGGAGCTGTTCATCACCACCAAGCTGTGGAACGCCGATCAGGGCTACGAGAGCACGCTGGCCGCCTTCGAGGAATCCATGCAGCGGCTCGGCCTCGAGACCCTGGATCTCTACCTCATCCACTGGCTCCAGCCGAAGCAGGGTAAGTACGTCGATACCTGGAAGGCGTTGATCGAACTTCAGAAGCGCGGACGTGTACGCTCCATCGGCGTCTCGAACTTCACCGTCGAAGCCCTGCAGGAGATTATCGACGAGACGGGCGTGGTGCCGGCCATCAACCAGGTCGAGACCCACCCGTATTTCAACCAGGCCGAGCTGCGCGCCTTCGAAGCAGACAAGGGGATCCTGCACGAGTCCTGGTCGCCGCTGGGTTCCGGCAAGGGTCTGCTGGAAGACCCCGTGCTCGCCGGGATCGCCGAGAAGCGCGGTGCCACCCCCGCCCAGGTTGTGCTCGCCTGGCACCTGGCGCTCGGCCTCGTGGTCATCCCGAAGTCGGTCACTGAATCACGCATCATCGAGAACTGGGGTGCGCTCGAGGTTTCGCTGACGGAAGAGGACATCGCAGCGATCAACGGACTCGACAAGGGTGAAGCCGGACGCATCGGCGCCAACCCCGCCACGGCGGACTTCGCCTAGGAGCCTCTGACACGGCCGAAGCCACCTCCGCAGCCTCGGCTGCGCGGGTGGCTTCGGCCTTTGCGCGTCATTGACGGTGACCGGTCCGCCGCGTCTGCAAGGATGGAACGCAAAGGTATTCCCGGCGCTAGGAGCATTGGTGGACGATCAGGAACTGCATGGGACGTTCTCCCGCATCCGGGATGTGGTGCGCACAGACGCTGAATCGGACGAGACGAACTGGCTGGACTTCAACCGACGGTTCGACGCGCATTTCCCCACCCTGTACCGGCTCTTCGAGTCCCTGTACGGCGATCGCAGTGACTGGCTCGACCAGCTCACCCAGCTGGTGCTCCTGTCGGCCCGCTCGTGGGCTGCCCGCCCGGCCGAACTGAAGCAGCTCGACGATAAGCAGGAGCGGGATGCCACCTGGTTCTCCTCCAACAGCATGCTGGGCGGGGTCTGCTATGTGGACAGGTATGCCGAAAATCTCGACGGCGTGCGCGCCCGCATCCCCTACTTCAAGGAGCTGGGCCTCACCTACCTGCACCTGATGCCGCTGTTCCTGGCACCCGAACCGAATTCCGACGGCGGCTATGCGGTTTCCAGCTACCGGCAGGTCAGCCCTGCGCTGGGAACAATGGAACAGCTCCGGGACCTGGCTGCGGAGCTCCGCAGCGAGGGCATCAGCCTGGTGGTTGACTTCATCTTCAACCACACCTCAAACGAGCACCAGTGGGCGCGCAGGGCCGCGGAGGGCGATCCCCGCTACAGCGACTACTACTGGATCTTCCCCGACCGCGCCATGCCGGACGCATTCGAGACCCACGCCCGGGAGATCTTCCCGGATGACCACCCGGGGTCCTTCGTCCAGCTCGACGACGGCCGCTGGGTCTGGGCTACCTTCCACAGCTACCAGTGGGACCTGAACTACTCCAATCCCGAGGTCTTCCGCGCCATGGCGGAGGAGATGCTGTTCCTGGCCAATCAGGGGATCAGTATCCTCCGCATGGATGCGGTTGCGTTCATCTGGAAACAGCTTGGTACAACCTGTGAAAACCTGCCCCAGGCGCACCTTCTCCTCCAGGCGTTCAATGCGGTCTGCCGGTTGGCGGCGCCGTCGTTGCTGTTCAAGTCCGAGGCGATCGTCCATCCGGACCAGGTGGCGGAGTACATCGATCCGGGAGAGTGCCAGCTTTCCTACAATCCGCTGCAGATGGCGCTGATCTGGGAATCCATGGCAACCCGGGACGTCTCGCTGCTGTCACAGGCACTCGAGCGCCGGCACAATCTCCCCGACGGCACGTCCTGGGTGAACTACGTCCGCAGCCACGATGACATCGGCTGGACGTTCGCCGATGAGGACGCCGCGGAGCTGGGCATCAACGGGTTCGAACACCGCCGGTTCCTCAATTCCTTCTACGTCAACCGTTTCCCCGGCAGCTTTGCACACGGTGTTCCCTTCCAGGACAACCCCAGGACCGGTGACTGCCGGATCTCCGGTACCACGGCGTCACTGCTGGGCATCGAGCAGGAACCGGACGCCGCGGTTGAGCGGATCCTCCTCGCGCACTCCATCATCCTGAGCACCGGAGGCGTCCCGCTGATCTATTTGGGCGACGAGGTAGCCCAGGAAAATGACTACGCCTACGCCGGCGAACCGGGACATGACACCGACAGCCGCTGGGTTCACCGCCCGCACTACCCGGCGGAAAACTATGCGAAGCGGACCGATCCGGCCACGCCCCAGGGTGCGGTCTACACGGGGTTAAGGCAGCTCATTGCCGTCCGCTCAGGCACCCCTGAATTCACCGGTACGCGGTTGGTCGACTTCCACACCGGGAACCGGCACGTTCTCGGGTACCAGCGGCCGGGTGAGGGAACCAACATCCTGGTGCTGGCGAACTTCGCGGACCATCCCCAGCGGGTCCCAGCCGAAACCCTGTCCGGCTTCAACCACACTGCCGGGAACCTGGTCACCGGAGAGCAGGAGACGCTCGACGACGGCGTTGAACTAGGGCCCCGCAGTTTCGTCTGGCTGCGGACCACGTCCAGGACCTGACGGCTATCAGTGTGAGGGCACAAAAAGAGCCTCCTGCCAGAGTCGAACTGGCGACCTTCTCATTACGAGTGAGACGCTCTACCGACTGAGCTAAGGAGGCTGGTTGCGGGTGACCCTTCAAAAACTCAAAGGCTCATTCCACAAGCAATAACTGTATAAGAGCATCAGCTCGCCGGTCAAAATCAGCAGCGAACGCCGTCGTCGGGCACGGTTCCGTCAATCAGGAAATCGTCCACCAGGGATTCGATGCACTCGCCTGAACGGCCATAGGCCGTGTGTCCCTGGCCCTCCCAGGTGACGTGCACGGCGGATTCCAGCTGCTCGGCCAGGGCAAGCGACCACTCATAGGGAGTCGCGGGATCTCCGGTGGTTCCGATGACGAGCATCGGCGGGGCGCCGGGCGCGCTGGCCGGCGAGGGTTCATTCACCGGCTCATACGCCCAGTTCTTGCAGGCCAGGGCGCCGTAGCTGAGGTACTCACCAAAAACCGCCGACGATGCCTCCAGCGCCTCCGCTTCCTCAGCCATCACGCCCGGGTCGGCCGGCATCGGGTAGTCCAGGCAGGTGACGGCGGTGAAGGCCGCGGCCGAGTTGGTGAGGTAGTCGCCGGTGGGTGAGCGGTCAGCGCCGAGATCGGCGAACCGGAGGAACTCGCTCGGATCGCCCTGCAGCGCCTGATCGATCGCCGCGGTGAGAGCGGGCCAGCTCGCGCTGTCATACAGCGGCAGCACAAAACCCTGGAAGAACGTGCCGATGGTGACCGGGCGGCCGTCGGCGGCCGTCATCGGGCTCTCCTCGACGGACTCGAACAGTTCATCCACAACCGCCACGCCCTCGTCCACGTCCCCCGGAAGCGGGCACTCACTCTGGCTCTGGCAGTCGGCCACGTAGTTGCGGAGCGCCTCGTCGAAGGCGGCCACCTGGCCGGCAGTGATCTCGGCGGAGCTCAGCGAGGGGTCCACCGCCCCGTCGAGCACAAAGCGCCCCACGTTCCCGGGGAACAGTCCCGCGTACGCCGCTCCGAGCTGGGTGCCGTAGGAGAAGCCGAGATAGTTCAGCTGCTCGTCTCCCACCACGGCGCGCAGAATATCCATGTCCTTCGCGGCGCTGACCGTGTCGATGTGGCCGAGCAGCTCGCCGGTCCGCTCGGCACACAGCTGTGCGTATTCCGCGGAGTCCGCTTCCAGGATCTCCAGGGCTTCGGCATCGGTGGCATCCGGTGGGAGCGTCTCCGCGCGGGCTTCATCGCGCTCCTCATCGGTCAGGCATTCCACCGCGGAGGACTCGTTGACCCCGCGCGGATCAAAACCCACCACATCGAAGGACTGGCGCAGCCGGTCGCTGAGGATGAATTCCGCGGAATCACGTACCAGGTTGTAGCCCGAGACTCCCGGCCCTCCCGGATTCACCAGGAGTGAGCCCTGCGCGTCTCCCGGAGCGTCGAGGCGGATCATGGCAAGGTCGATCGACGCCCGCCCCGGGTCGCTGTAATCCAGCGGGACCTTCACCGTGGCGCAGGCGAAGTCGTCGCCCTCGCATTCCTCCCAGGTCACTTCCTGTGCGTAGAACTCCCGAAGGTCCTCCGGAACGTCCCCGATCACCTCGGGAGGCGCGGTCACCGCACCGGTGTCCGGACCCGCCGTGCAACCGGAAAGAACCAGCCCAACAACGACGGCGGCAGCACCTGCCAGCGCGCGCAGCGGTGAGCGGCGCGCGGGATGGGAGTGTGTCACGCGGAAAGTTCCTTCTCTGGCAACAGGCTGACGGCCATCGCTTCGATGGCCAGCAAGGGGGCGATATTGGTTCCAACGATCCGGGTGCGCACTTTGTTGATGGCCTCGATGCGCCCGAGGGTCTCCTCGGGCGTCCCATGCTCCGCGTAGCGCACAAGTTCAGGGCGCAACGGCTCATTGACCAGGTGCCCGCCGGCGCCCAGCTGCAGCATGAGGACGTCCCGGTAGAAGGACGTGAGGTCAGTGAGGGCACGGTCGAAGTAGTCGTTTTTCGACCGCTTGGCCCGCCGGTTCTGGTCCTCCTCCAGGCGCTTGACCTGCGAGCGGATTGCCGGGGGGATGGTGCCCGATTCCGGGGCGCCCAGCGAGGCCAGCAGTGCCGCCTTTTCCTCGGCGTCCCGCTGCTCGAAGGAGCTCTGGGCCTCCGCCTCCGCCAGCTTGACCAGGTCCGCGGCGGCCTTCATGGCGCCGGCGATGCTCCGGAGGTTCAGTGGCAGTCGCACAATCTGGTTCCGGCGCTCGCGTGCGTCGGTGTCGGTGGCGAGCCGCTTTGCCACCCCGATGTGGCTCTGCGCCGCACGGGCGGCGGCTTCGGCGATGACCGGGTCGATCCTGTCCCGCGTGATCAGCAGCTCCGTCACGGCCTCAACCGGGGGTACGCGCAGGCTCACCGAGCGGCAGCGGGACCGGATGGTCACCAGCACGTCGCCGGGACTCGGCGCGCACAGCAGCCAGATGGTGCGCGGGGGAGGCTCCTCGATCGCCTTCAGCAGGACGTTGGTACTGCGTTCCTGCATGCGGTCGGCGTCTTCGACGATGATCACGCGCCACCTGCCGGTGGACGGTTTGTCCTGAGCCTTCCGCACCAGTTCACGTGCCTCGTCAATACTGATGGTGACCTTCTCGGTGGTCACGTTGGTGACATCGGCGTGCGAGCCGGCCAACGCCGTCGTACAGGCTTTGCACTCGCCGCAGCCGCGTTCCTCAAGCAGCGGGCGGTCGCAGAGCAGCGCGGCGGCGAAGGCACGCGCGGCGTTGGAACGTCCCGATCCCGGAGGGCCGGTGAACAGCCAGGCATGGTTGGGCTGCTCGGCGGCCGCGGCGCGGCGCAGCTGCTCGACGGCGGCGGCCTGGCCGGTGAGGAAGGTCCAGACGCTCATGCCAGGCGGTCCCGCACTGCTTCGAGGATGGTCTTCGCGAGGACACCGACCGGGTCCGAGGCGTTCAGCACCAGGTACTGCCCGCGGTTCGAGGCGGCCTGCTCGCGAAATGCAGCCCGGATCTGTTCGTGGAAGGAGTCGGGCTCGGATTCCATACGGTCTTCCGGTGCGGCTGTGGAGGTTCGCCGACCGCGGCCCTCCACATGGTCAACGTCGAGCAGGACGGTGAGATCCGGGCGCAGGTTTTCGACGGCCCACAGGTTGATGTCGAGAACGCTCTGCGCGCCCAGCCCCCGGCCCACTCCCTGGTAGGCAACGGAGGAGTCGATATAGCGGTCACAGATGACAACGTCGCCGCGGGCCAGCGCGGGCAGTATCACCTGGTGCACGTGGGCGGCGCGGGATGCGGCGAAGATGAGAGCCTCCGTGCGGGCGTCGATAGGGCCATGCCCGTGGTCGAGCACAAGCGAACGCAGTTTCTCGCCGATTTCCGTTCCGCCGGGCTCACGCGTGCGCACCACGGTGTAGCCCTCAGCCTCAAGCGACTCGGCGAGCCGCGCGGCCTGCGTGGACTTGCCGGCGCTGTCGCCGCCCTCGAAGGCAAGGAACATGCCGCGGGAAGGGCGGGGAGTCTGGGATGTCACTGGATCAGACTACCGACTGACCCTGACAGACCGCATAGTCCTGTGGACTGGGGCATCCACCGGCAGGCAAACCCTGCACCGACGGGGCGCTGATTACCGGCCCGGGCCCGCGGAAACGTAACAAGCGCCCGCACGATGCATCAGAGCCGTACCCGCACCAACTACCCTGATCGAATGACCCAGCACGCGCACCTCGCCCCGGATACGATCACCGTCGCAGCGGGCCGCCCGCCACGGAACCACGATTCCCCGGTCAATCCGCCGATCGTGCTCTCGTCGACCTTCCACGAGACCGCTCCACCCGTCGGCGCCGACCGCATCTACGCGCGCATGTCCAACCCCACCTGGGACCCCTTCGAGGAGGCGCTTGCCGAGCTTGAGGGCGCGGCGCTGCCGGCTCTCACCTTCGCCTCCGGTCTCGGAGCGGCCGCTGCGGCGCTGTCCCTGGTCCCGGCGGGGGGAGTAGTGGTCATCCCACGGCATGCGTACGGCGGGTCGGTCTCGCTGGCGCTCGCCGAGGAAGCACGCGG
>NZ_KI914588.1:0-2900 GCF_000520475.1 Arthrobacter sp. 35/47 | reverse complement strand
GGGTCGGTCTCGCTGGCGCTCGCCGAGGAAGCACGCGGCCGCCTGACGGTCCGGCAGGTGGATATCGCCGACACCGCGCAGGTCCTCGGCCAGCTCGACGGCGCTGACATGCTGTGGCTCGAAAGCCCCACCAACCCGATGCTCGAGGTCGCCGAGACCGCGGTCCTGGCCGCCGCCGCCAAGGCAGCCGGGGCCACCGTCGTCGTCGACAACACCTTCAACACACCGCTGGTGAGCCGGCCGCTGGACTATGGCGCCGACGTCGTGCTCCACTCCGTCACCAAGTACCTGGCCGGCCACTCCGACGTGGTGCTGGGCGCCCTGGTGACCTCGGACGCCGCGATGCGCGCCGAGCTGGCAACCTACCGCACACTGCACGGCGCGATTGCCGGCCCGTTCGAGGTGTGGCTCGCGCTGCGCGGACTGCGCACCCTCGCGCTGCGGATGGAGCGAAGCCAGGCCAACGCACTGGAACTCGCGCGCCGGCTGGACGCCCACTCGTCGGTGACCCGCATCCGCTACCCGGGGCTGCCGAACGATTCCGGCCATGAGCGCGCCACCGCCCAACTCAAGGGCTACGGCGGCATCATCAGCATCGAACTGGAGAGCAGGGACGCCGCCGATGCCCTCGTGGAGGCGGTCCGCCTCTGGCTGCCTGCCACCTCCCTGGGCGGTGTCGAGTCCCTGATAGAACGACGACGGCGCCAGCCCGGTGAACCGAAGACGGTGCCTGAGGCGCTGGTCCGGTTGTCCGTCGGCATCGAAAACGTCGAGGACCTCTGGGCTGACCTCGAGGCGGCGCTCTCATCCGCGCCGAATAACGGCTAGGCTGATTCCGTGGAACTTGTGCTCTTGACCGAAATGTGGCTCTTCAGAGTCCTGGGGTACGTTGCGCTCGGCATTGAACTGTGGGCGTTCATTGACTGCATCCAGCGAAAGCCCGCGTCCTTCGAAGCCACCTTCAAACGCACCAAGAGCTTCTGGCTTGGCCTGACCGCCGGTGCGGCCGCGATCGGAGCGCTGACCGCCCTCTTCGGCGGCATCGGTCTGTTCGGACTGCTGCAGCTCGCTGCGATCATTGCCGCCTGCGTCTACCTTGCGGACGTAAAGCCTGCGGTGAGCGAAGTCCAGGGCAGCAGCGGCCCGTACGGCCCCTGGTAAACCTGACCGGTTCCTCGTAGGGTCCCGTCTATCCGGCGCCGTTCAGCCGGGCGCCACCGCATCCCACGCAACAGTGATTTCACCCAAGCGCCACCGGGCCGGACCGTCGGCCAGCGGCCAGCCTGCGTTCGCCATGGCCGAGCACATCCGCAGCCAGCGCTGCCGGTTGCCGAAGGAGCCCAGCGGCGCCGCATCCAGCCACGCGCGGTCGAGCGCCTGCAGATAATCGAACACCCGCTCACCGGGCACGTTCCGGTGAATCAGCGCCTTCGGCAGCCGCTCCGCCACATCCGACGGCACCCCGAAACTGCCGAACCGCAGGGAAATGCTGAGCGAGAGCGGACCGTCCACGCCGAGGGCAACCCATGTAGCGCGGCGCCCGATCTCGTCGCAGGTCCCGTCAATGAACAGGCCGTGTTCGGGCAGCCGCCCGCGCACGAGGTCCCAGTGGGCCGGATACTCGTCCTCCCTGTACTGACGCAGGACGTTGAACGCCCGGATCACGGCGGGCCGTCGCCCATCCAGCGGCACCTCGAACCCGCCCTGTACAAAGCTGAGCCCGGGACGTTGCAGGGGGAGGGCGGCGCGGACGCGCTCCGGGTCGATCTCGACGCCCACCACCTCGACGTCGCTGCGCACCGTACGCAGGCGGGTGAAGAGCTCGACGGCGGTGACCGGCGTCGCGCCGTAACCGAGGTCCACCACCAGGGGATCTTCCGCCGCGCGGATACGCCACGCCTGCGGACCGGCCAGCCAGCGGTCCATCCGCCGCAGCCGGTTGGGATTGGTGGTGCCGCGGGTGATCGCTCCCACCGGCTTCCCGGGCTTTCGTACTGGCACCGTTCAAGGTTACGGGGAATGCTTACGCGCGTTGGGTTACGGGTAATGAAAGGGCCGGTGAGCGCGCAGTATGTGCCCCTCGTGGCCAAATACGGCAGACTTGGACCATGACTTCTTACAAACTGATCCTGCTGCGCCATGGCCAGAGCGAGTGGAATGAAAAGAACCTTTTCACAGGCTGGGTGGACGTGGCACTAACGGAACTCGGACGCAAGGAAGCCGTTCGCGGCGGCGAGCTGCTCGTCGAGCATGACATCCTGCCGGACATCGTTTACACCTCGCGGCAGAAGCGCGCCATCATCACCGCGAACCTCGCGCTTGAGGCAGCAGACCGCAGCTGGATCGACGTCAAGCGCAACTGGCGCCTCAATGAGCGCCACTACGGTGCGCTCCAGGGCAAGGACAAGGCGCAGACGCTCGCAGAGTACGGCGAGGCGCAGTTCATGGAGTGGCGCCGCTCGTATGACACCCCGCCGCCGCCCCTCGACGATTCGAGCGAGTACTCGCAGGCCAATGACCCGCGTTACGCGGACCTCGGCGATGATGTGCCCCGCACGGAGTGCCTGAAGGACGTCCTCGAGCGGTTCTTGCCGTACTGGGAGTCGGATATCAGCGCAGACATCAAGGCCGGCAAGACCGTCCTCATCGCTGCCCACGGAAATTCACTGCGCGCGCTCGTCAAGCACCTAGACGGCATCAGCGACGCGGACATCGCCGCGCTCAACATCCCTACGGGCATCCCCCTCGTGTATGAACTGGACGAGGACCTCAAGCCGGTCAAGGCCGGCGGTACCTACCTTGACGCGGACGCCGCTGCCGCTGCCATCGAGGCGGTCGCCAACCAGGGCAAGGCCAAGCACTAGCAGCAGCCAGACCGGCATTCACATGACGGCGGCCCG
>NZ_KI914587.1:95135-100466 GCF_000520475.1 Arthrobacter sp. 35/47 | reverse complement strand
GTCGCCGCGCACATGGACACCCTCGCCGACATGGAGATCGAGGCGTTTGACCTGGTGGTGGTCAACCTCTACCCGTTCGTGGAGACGGTACGCTCCGGTGCCGCCGCGGACGACGTCGTCGAGCAGATCGACATCGGCGGCCCCGCCATGGTGCGCTCGGCCGCGAAGAACCACGCGGCGGTGTCCATCGTGGTGGACCCGTCCTTCTACGGCAGCGTGGTCCGCGCTGCGGGGGAGGGCGGCTTCGATCTGAAGACCCGCCAGCGGCTGGCCGCCCGCGCCTTCGCGCACACCGCGGCCTACGACAACGCGGTTGCCACCTGGACGGCCACCCAGTTCCAGGACGAGGACGACGACGGCGTGATCGACTGGCCTGCCTACGCCGGCCTGGCACTGGAACGCTCCGAGGTGCTGCGCTACGGCGAGAACCCGCACCAGCAGGCAGCGCTCTATGTGGACAAGGCCGCACCGGCGGGGATCGCGCAGGCCGACCAGCTGCACGGCAAGGCGATGAGCTACAACAACTTCGTCGACGCTGACGCCGCGTTGCGCGCCGCGTATGACTTCAGCGAGCCCGCCGTCGCCATCATCAAGCACGCCAACCCGTGCGGTGTCGCCGTGGGCTCACCCGGGGCCGCGGATGCCATCGCCGACGCCCACGCCAAGGCCCACGCCTGCGATCCGGTCTCGGCCTTTGGCGGGGTGATCGCAGCCAACCGCCCCGTCACGGCGGCCATGGCCCGGACCGTCAAGGACATCTTCACCGAGGTTGTCATCGCTCCCGGGTTTGATCCCGAAGCGGTGGAGATTCTTTCCCAGAAGAAAAACATCCGCCTGCTCGCCCTGCCCGAGGGCTACGACCGCTACCCGACCGAGCTGCGCCAGGTATCCGGCGGCGTTCTGGTCCAGGTGGTGGATGCAGTAGATGCCGATGGCGACAATCCGGACAACTGGACCCTCGCCGCCGGGGAAGCGGCTGATCCTGAAACCCTCGCCGATCTCGCGTTCGCCTGGACCGCCTGCCGCGCCGCGAAATCCAACGCGATCCTCCTCGCTCGCAACGGTGCCGCCGTCGGCGTCGGGATGGGGCAGGTCAACCGGCTGGATTCCTGCAAGCTTGCGGTGGAGCGGGCCAACACGCTCGCTGGAGAAGGTCACGAGCGCGCCCGCGGTGCCGTGGCGGCGTCGGACGCTTTCTTCCCTTTCGCGGACGGACTGCAGATCCTGCTCGACGCCGGTGTGCGCGCCGTCGTCCAGCCGGGAGGATCGGTGCGCGACCAGGAAGTCATTGACGCTGCCAACGCGGCAGGCATCACCATGTACTTCACCGGCGCACGCCACTTTTTCCACTAAACCGGTACGTTAGAGACAGACGAAGCAACAACAGTTTCAGCACCAGAAGAGCCCCTCAGGAGACGCCTCACAATGGCAAAAATCATCTATACCCACACCGACGAAGCGCCGATGCTGGCCACGTACTCGTTCCTGCCGATCATCGAGGCCTTCGCGTCGACGGCGGGTGTGGAGGTTGAAACCCGCGACATTTCGCTGGCAGGGCGCATCATCGCCATCTTCAGTGACTACCTCACCGAAGAGCAGCGCATCGGCGACGCCCTCGCTGAACTGGGGGAGCTGGCCAAGAAGCCGGAAGCCAACATCATCAAGCTGCCCAACATCAGCGCGTCCGTTCCGCAGCTGAAGGCGGCAATCACCGAACTCCAGGGGCAGGGGTACGCCCTTCCCGATTACCCGGACAGCCCTTCCAGTGACGAGGAAGCCGACGTCCGCGCACGGTATGACAAGATCAAGGGCTCCGCGGTCAATCCGGTCCTCCGCGAGGGCAACTCCGACCGCCGCGCCCCCCAGTCGGTGAAGAATTACGCGCGCAAGAACCCGCACTCCATGGGTGCCTGGACCCCCGAGTCCAGGACCAACGTTGCAACCATGAGCAACGGCGATTTCCGGTCCAACGAGAAGTCGGTCGTCATGGATTCGGACGATTCGCTGACCATTCAGCACGTCGCGCAGGACGGCACGGTCAATGTCCTGAAGAAGGCATTCCCGGTTCTCGCCGGTGAGGTCATCGACGGAACCGTTATGCGTGCAGCGGCCCTGGATGAGTTCCTCGCCGCCCAGGTGGAGCGTGCCCGGAATGAGGGCGTGCTGTTCTCCGCGCACCTGAAGGCAACCATGATGAAGGTGTCGGATCCGATCATCTTCGGGCACATTGTCCGCGCCTTCCTGCCCGAGGTTTTCGCGACCTACGGTGAGCAGCTCCAGGCAGCCGGCCTCAGCCCCAACAACGGGCTCGCCTCCATCCTGAGCGGCCTTGAGAAGCTGCCGGAAGGCACCCGGGGCGAGGTGGAGTCGGCCATCCGCAAGGGCATCGAGGACGGCCCCAAGCTCGCCATGGTTGATTCCGACAAGGGCATCACCAACCTCCACGTGCCGAGCGACGTGATTGTCGACGCCTCCATGCCCGCGATGATCCGCACCTCCGGCCACATGTGGGGCCCGGACGGCGAAGAGGCAGACACGCTTGCTGTGCTGCCGGACAGCTCCTACGCGGGCATCTACCAGGTGGTCATTGATGACTGCCGTGCCAACGGTGCGTTCGACCCCACCACCATGGGAACCGTCCCGAACGTCGGCCTGATGGCCCAGGCTGCCGAGGAATACGGCAGCCACAACAAGACCTTCGAGATTGACACCCCGGGCACCGTGCAGATCGTGGACGGCTCCGGCAACGTACTGATCGAGCACGAGGTCGAGCCGGGGGACATCTGGCGCGCATGCCAGACCAAGGACATCGCCATCCGCGACTGGGTGAAGCTCGCGGTCACCCGTGCGCGTGCCTCCGCCACGCCGGCCGTGTTCTGGCTGGACGAGGAGCGCGCCCACGACGCCAACCTCATCGCCAAGGTCAACGAGTACCTCAAGGAGCACAACACTGAGGGCCTCCAGCTCGAGATCCTCTCCCCGGTGAAGGCAACCGCGTTCACGCTGGAGCGCATCCGCAAGGGTGAGGACACCATCTCCGTCACGGGCAACGTCCTGCGTGACTACCTGACGGACCTGTTCCCCATTCTTGAGCTCGGTACCAGCGCCAAGATGCTCTCGATTGTTCCGCTGATCAACGGCGGCGGCCTCTTCGAGACGGGCGCCGGCGGATCGGCTCCCAAGCATGTCCAGCAGCTCGTCCGCGAGAACCACCTGCGCTGGGACAGCCTGGGCGAGTTCCTCGCGCTCGCGGTCAGCTTCGAGCATTTGGCTACCACGGCGGGGAACGCGCGTGCCCAGATTCTGGCGGACACGCTGGACCGGGCAACCGCCACCTTCCTGCTGGAGAACAAGTCGCCGAGCCGCAAGGTCGGCGAGATCGACAACCGTGGAAGCCACTTCTACCTCGCGCAGTACTGGGCCAAGGAACTGGCCGCACAGAGCGAGGACGCTGAGCTGGCGGCGGCATTCTCTGCGGTCGCGGAACAGCTGACGTCCAATGAGGACACCATTGTGTCCGAGCTGCTCGCAGTCCAGGGGACACCCGTGGACATTGGCGGCTACTACCACCCGGACATCACCAAGGTGGTTGCCGTGATGCGTCCATCACAGAAGTTCACCGAGGTCCTCTCAACCTTGAGCTGACTTCGACTCCAGAAGGCCCCGTACCCGTGCCGCCCGGCGCGCGTCCGGGGCCTTCGGCGTTCTCCGGTTCGAGTATTTAGGTGCCTCCTGTAACAATTCCGGACCGGATTCTGCCGCGAAGAATTGCTCGTGCTACTTCTTGAAGCATGAACTCGCACGACCCTGCACCCTCCGCAAAGTCCGCCGCACTCGCGGGATCCGCCGCATCAGCCGAGGAACGGAACGCCCGCGTCGCGGTCACGATCTTCCCCCTGCTGATACTGGGCGGTGGTGCCATAGCGCTGTTCATGCCCACGGCCTTCACGGGTCTTGCTCCCGCCATCAACCCGCTCCTCGGCGTGATCATGTTCGGGATGGGCCTGACGCTCACTCCGCCGGACTTCGCTGTGATTGCGAAGCGGCCTATCCCCGTTGTGATCGGTGTTGTAGCCCAGTACCTGGTGATGCCTCTCCTGGGGCTCCTGGTTGCTTCCGTCCTCGGGCTCCCGGCCGCCCTCGCAGCCGGCGTGATTCTGGTGGGCTGCTGCCCCGGTGGTACGGCGTCCAACGTGGTGTCCTACCTCGCCAAGGGCGACGTGGCGCTGTCTGTTGCGATGACCACGGTGTCCACCCTCCTGGCTCCCGTCCTGACCCCGCTCCTCACCCTCTGGCTGGCCGGACAGTACCTCCCGGTCGACGCCGGTTCCATGGCGTGGTCGATCGTCCAGATTGTGCTCATCCCTGTAGCACTCGGTCTGGCAGCACGCCTGCTGCTTCCCGGCCTCGTGGCGAAGGCGCTTCCCGTGTTGCCCTGGATTTCGGTAGTAGCGATCACGCTGGTGGTCATGGCTGTTGTGGGTCTGAGCGCGGAAGCCATCTTCTCCGCCGGACTGCTGGTGCTCCTGGCCGTGGTTCTTCACAACGGCCTCGGCTACGCCGTCGGCTATGGCGCAGCAAGGCTCTTCAAGCTGCCGGTGCGCGCCAGGCGCACCACCTCCGTGGAGGTCGGGATGCAGAACTCCGGTCTTGCCGCCGGACTGGCACGAACACACATGACCCCCGAGGCAGCACTTCCGGCGGCAATCTTCTCGGTGTGGCATAACGTGTCGGGTGCGCTCCTGGCTGCCTACTGGCGGCGCCGCGGACTGGCTGATGCGGAGGACAACACCGCCGTCGCAGGCGTTGCGAGCTAACTTCTGCCGCTTCCTCCGCCGGGGTCCTGTCCGGGGGTTTACACCGGAACCGCCCCGTGCTTTCCTGAGATAGTCAGTCTCTTCGCAGGGGGTGGTCCGGGTGCCCGCAGGCAAGTCATTTGTTGCTGCCGCCCGGCTGTTCCTCCTGGGCGCAGGCAGTGCGCTCACTTGGGCGGCGCTATCCGCGAGTCCGGCATTGGCCGACGACGGCGGTCTGCTGCCTGACATCGGTGATGTCACCTCAGCTGGAATCGCTGCGGACCCGGTGAGCGAGGGGTTGGTCCCTGCGCCCGTGACTGGGCTTGATCCTGTGGTTGAGCTTTCGCCCGTGACTGGACTTGTTCCCATCGCTCCCTTGGAAGATCCTGCACCCGTCGGACTGATCCCTGCGCCCGAGCCGGTTGCCGAAGTTATCGAGCACGTTGTTGCACCTGTTCAACAGGTCGCTGCTCCGGTGACAGGGGTCGTGCCGGCTGTCGAGCAGCTGGTCGCGCCGGTGGTGGAACCGGCGGTG
>NZ_KI914587.1:93679-95035 GCF_000520475.1 Arthrobacter sp. 35/47 | reverse complement strand
CGTGGCTCTGATCGAGCCGGTAACGGCGATCGTGGAGCCGGTAGTGCAGGTAGCTGAAGAAGCCCTTCCCGTGCCGCTCACCGTTCTGCCCGAGACCGATGAACCGGTCAGCGCGCCGGTTCCGGTGGAGGAAACCCTCGACGTGGTTGTGGCGCCGCCGCGGGCTGCCGAGCGTGCTGGCGTCGAGGGCGCCGTTGACGAGAGCGCCGTCGGCGAGATGCCCGCACCGGCTTCTGAAGGCGGAGTCAGCGCCGAGCAGTCTCTGCCCGACGACGATCCATTCCCGCAGCAATCGACGCAATCCTTCAACTCTTCCGCCGCCGCCCACGAGGTTCCGCGCGGTGAGCCGACGGACGCCTTGGCCGATGCCAGTCCGCCGGGTTCATCACCGCTGGGCGTGACGGTGGCACCGTCGGTCGGCGCGTCGGGATCAGGTGGGGCCGTGGGCCTTGCTATTCCGCCGCCGTCGTGGTCGGTTCTTCCCACATGGTTTGTCCTCGCCGGACAGCAGGTCCCAGGCGGGCTTCCTTCCGGTCCTTCCTACGATCCCGGTTCCACTCCCGATTGATCAGGTCCATGCTGCCCTTTTTCAGGCAGCTGATGGTCCTTGTGGTGCTCTGACACCACTTTCAATTCAATCTGGAGGAAAGAGTCATGCATACGTGCATAAGAAGGGGAATCAGGGTATTCCTGCTGACCGGGGGCATTCTTGTTCTCGGCGCCGGCGCAGCAAATGCTGAAGAAGCCGGTATTGACGTTGTTGCGAACGTTGTCGCTGAGGTTGGTGATGCGAACGTGGACGCTGCGGTGGTGACTGCGCCGGTTTCCGATGCTGTGGTGACCGCGGATGCGAACGTGGACGCTGCGGTGGTGACTGCGCCGGTTTCTGATGCGGCGGTGGCAGCGGATGCGAACGTGGACGCTGCTGTTGTGTTGGGTGCCGGGGACGCTGCGGTGGTTGGTGACGCTGCGGTGGTCCTGGGCGCCGGTGACGGCGTGCTTGCGGGTGATGCCGCAGTCGCGGTTGATGCTGCGGTGGTGACTGCGCCGGTTTCCGATGCGGTGGTGGCATCGGATGCGAATGTTGACGCTGCTGTTGTGTTGGGTGCCGGTGATGCGGCGGTGGCTGGTGACGCGGCCGTTGTTCTGGGTGCCGGTGACGGCGTGCTTGCGGGTGATGCCGCGGTCGCGGTGGATGCTGCGGTGGTGACCGAGCTGGTTTCAGATGCGGCGGTGGCAGCGGATGCGAATGTTGATGCTGCGGTTGTGCTGGGTGCCGGTGACGGTGTGCTCGGTGATGCTGCTGCGGATGCGAGTGTTGATGCTGCGGTTGTGCTGGGTGCCGGTGACGGTGTG
>NZ_KI914587.1:89552-93664 GCF_000520475.1 Arthrobacter sp. 35/47 | reverse complement strand
GTGCCGGTGACGGTGTGCTCGGTGATGCTGCGGCGGATGCGAATGTTGATGCTGCGGTTGTGCTGGGTGCCGGTGACGGTGTGCTCGGTGATGCTGTTGCGGATGCGAGTGTTGACGCAGCTGTGGTTTTGGGCGCTGGTGACGGTGTGCTCGATGGCGCCGCTGTGGATACGAACGTGGAGGCCGCTGTCGCACTGGGCGTGGCGTCTGAAACCGGTGGGCCGTCAGCTGATGACGGTAACGACAACGGTGGCGCCGTGGGGGGCGTCACCGCTGACGGTGGTTCCGACGAAGGTGTTACCACCCAAGGCGGCGCTATCGGCGGAGCGGCAAACTCCGGAACCGGGACAAGTGCCTCGGGAGTGGCGCTGCGGACCGGAACCAACACCAACACCAACACCGGGACGGTGATTTCGGTGGCAAGCACGGGATTTACCGCCTCGGCGTCGTCTGCTGCCGGCTCTGCCGGGACGGCGGCAGCATCCGGTTCTTCCCTGGCTCAGACGGGAACTGACCTGTACACCCTCCTCGGACTGGCAGGGCTGCTGATAGCTTGCGGCGCCGTTCTGACCGTCCGCCGACGGACGGGGGTGAGGGCCTAAAGGATCCGCTTGCCGGCCGGTTCCTGCACAGCACCGGCCGGCAAACGGTCTTTCCTAGCGGTCGTCGTTGGCGTACCGGACGCCCAACTGGGCCCGGACGCCGTCGAGCATCCGCATGGTGTCGAGTGTGTGCTGCAGCGGCATAGTGGGGCTCTCAAGGAGCCCTTCCTGGATGCAGCGGGTGGTTTCACGGAGCTCGTACGAGTACCCGTTACCCGCCTGCTCGAACTTCTCGACCCGCGCCTCACCACCGTGCGGCTGCACATACAGCTCACGCGGATTGTGAAGGGGAGCCGACGTACGGAGCCAGCCAAGGGTGCCCGCAACGGTGGCCTGGCACGGTCCGGAAGCGATCAGTGAAGAGCTCAGCTGGGCCTGCGCACCGCTCGCATAAGTGAGCGTGAGTGCGTTCTGGGCGTCGACGCCGTCGTTATTCAGTGTGCCCTCAGCGGAAACGGAGGTGGGGAATCCCAGCGATCCCAATGCCCAGGTCGACGGATAGACGGTGAGGTCCAGCAGCGCACCGCCGCCGGCGAGCGGGTCCCAGAGACGAGCCTCGGGGTCATAGACGGCCGGAAAACCGAGGTCAGCCTGAACCCAGCGGATGTCGCCCAGTTCACCGGAGTGAATGACGTCAAAGGCCCTGTTGACGCTGGGCAGGAAGCGGGTCCAGACGGCCTCCATGAGGAAGACACCCTTGGTCTGCGCCAGGGCAATCAGCTCCTCCGCTTCGCGGGCGTTGACGGTGAAAGCTTTCTCACACAGGACGTGCTTGCCCGCTGACAAGAGGGCCTTGCAGACCTCGTAGTGCTGGCCGTGCGGAGTGGCAACGTACACCACGTCGACGTCGGGGTCCTGGGCCAGCCGCTCAAAGCCGCGGGCACCGTCGTCGTCGTAGTGGGCGGTCACAAAGCCGAAGGCGTCAGCGAAGGCGCGTGCCCGCTCCTCGATCCGCGAGCTGACCGCCTGCAGGACAGCGTCTTCGAGTTGGGCCAGATCTTCGGTCACTTTCCGGGCGATGCTACCGGTGGCAACGACGCCCCAGCGCAGCGGTTCGCCGGTGGCGGTGAAGGGTGACGGCGCGTCCGGCGCGACGCAGGGGGGTACGGGGAAGCGGAGGTTTGTGGTCATTCCTTCATACTTCCCAATGCGGCAGGAGCAGTCCACCCGTGACGCGACATGGAGAGGCTCCCCGGCTGCGGACGGCTGGTGGCGAGCTCCCCGGATTGTGCTGCCTGGCCAGTTTGGACCGGGCCGGAACTGCCGTCAGGAAGGAAGCGCAGTCCGATGCCGCGCCGCCAACTCCTGGTACCGGGATGCGTTGTCGCGGACACCCTGCAGTTCCTCATCGGTCAGCTCCCGGCGCACCTTTGCCGGGACCCCGGCCACCAGGGATCGCGGGGGAATCTGTGTGCCTTCAAGAACGACGGCGCCGGCAGCGACCAGCGACCCGGTTCCCACCGTGGCGCCGTTCATGATGGTCGCGCTCATGCCGACAAGGCAGTCATCCCCGATGGTGCATCCGTGGACGACGGCGCTGTGCCCCACGCTGACACGGTTCCCGACAGTGGCGGGAAAGCCAGGGTCGGCATGCACGACGACGTTGTCCTGCAGGTTGGTGCCCTCACCGATGCTGATGGTTGCGGTATCCGCCCGGACGCTCACGCCGTAGAAGGCGCTCGAGTTTTCGCCGAAGGTCGCATTACCGATGATGGACGCCGTCGGCGCCACGAATACCGACTCCGGCACCGAGGGAGTATGGCCGCTGAACTCAATGATGTGTCCCATCCGCCCAGCCTATCGCCGTCGTCGGGTTGGTAGCGGTGGTGCGGTCGAGCCGGGCGGGCCCAGTCAATCCTCGAGGACCACTGCCTGCGCCACGATCACGCGGTCGCCGTTGTACGTCACCGAGGGCGAGCCGTGCAGGCGGTAGCCGCTCTCGAGCGCCTCGCTGACCCGGGCGCAGAAGGCGCGGTCATCCGGGCCGGTCAGTACGCGGTAGCGCAGCGGTGTTTCCTCGCTCATGGTGTCTCCTCAGTAAAGGTCAAACAGCACGGTCAGTTGAAAACCACGGTACGCGTGCCGTCAAGCAACACCCGATGCTCGGCGTGCCACTTCACGGCCTGCGCCAGGGTGCGGCTTTCGACGTCGGCTCCCATGGCAACCAGCTGGGGTGCGGTCCGGGCGTGATCCACCCGGATGACCTCCTGCTCGATAATCGGTCCTTCGTCCAGGGCAGGGGTCACGTAGTGGGCGGTCGCGCCAATCAGCTTCACGCCCCGGGCATGCGCCTGGTGGTAGGGGCGGGCACCCTTGAAGGACGGCAGGAACGAGTGATGGATGTTGATCGCCCGGCCCACCAGCTTGGAGCACAGGGTGTCGCTGAGCACCTGCATGTAGCGCGCCAGCACCACAAGCTCGATCCTGTGCTCGGCAACCAGCTCCAGCAGCCGCTCCTCGGCTTCGGCTTTCCCGTCGCCGGTTACCGGAACGTGGTGGAACTCGATGCCATAGAACGCTGCCAGATCGGCGAGATCGGTGTGGTTCGAGACGATCACGGGCACCTCGATGGGCAGCATGCCGGCACGCTGCTGGAACAGCAGATCGTTGAGGCAGTGTGCGGATTTCGACGCCATGATCAGCGTGCGCGCCGGAGTTCCTTCCGTGTGCAGGCCCCACCTCATCCCGAACGCCTCGGCCACCGGGGCCAGATGCGCCTCCACCGCGCGCCGTTCAGACCTGGTGGTGATGGCAACCCGCATGAAGAACGTCCCCGAGTCGGGGCTGCCGTACTGCTGGGATTCGGTGATGTTGCAGTCAGCGGCCACCAGCGCTCCGGACACGGCATGGACAATCCCGGGCCGGTCATCGCAGGAGAGCGTCAGAATGAACGACGACGGCGCGCCCCCCGCGAAATCGCCGGAAAAGTTGCCGGAAGAACCACCCGAAAAGTTGCCGGGGAACCCGGCCTGCGCAGCTTCAGTCACCGTCCAAGGTTACCGTTCCGCCGGCGGAACGCCGTCGTCGTCGTACGCTGCCACCTCCGCCGCAGCTGTCACCGTCCGACACAGTAGGAAGCCCACGGTGACCACCCTCTAGAATGGCTTGCGTCGCGACTGGCGTTGGGTGGGTAACCACCAGGAAGCGGCATGCGCCGTCCTGTACGACGGCGCGCAGCGCCGACCACGGATCGCACGCCTGGGCCGTGGGTCAAGTCCCCCTCTGTTGCTCGGGCCCGGAACTTCGGGTGCGCCCGGGTCAACAGGTAGCCTGACCTGTAGAACGCTCACCCATCATCAGGAGCCTCCCGTGACTTCATCCTCTCCCTCTGTGACCCAGTCCGTGACCAACGCACCGCTGTCCGAAGTGGACCCGGAAATCGCCGCGGTCCTCAACAACGAACTCGCCCGCCAGCGAGACACTCTCGAGATGATCGCGTCCGAGAACTTCGCGCCGCGCTCGGTCCTCGAAGCACAGGGCTCGGTCCTGACCAACAAATACGCCGAGGGC
>NZ_KI914587.1:83448-89452 GCF_000520475.1 Arthrobacter sp. 35/47 | reverse complement strand
GAACACGTGGATGTTGCGGAGAACCTGGCCATCGAACGCGTCAAGGCCCTCTTCGGCGCGGAGTACGCCAACGTGCAGCCCCACTCGGGCGCCCAGGCGAACGCCGCCGCGCTCGCCGCAATGATCAAGCCGGGCGAGAAGATCATGGGACTCTCCCTGGCCCACGGCGGCCACCTAACCCACGGCATGAAGCTGAACTTCTCCGGAAAGCTGTACGAGGTTGCCGCGTACGGCGTGGAGAATGACACCCACCGCCTCGACATGGACCGCGTCCGCGAGCAGGCCCTCGCCGAGAAGCCGCAGGTCATCATCGCCGGCTGGTCAGCGTACCCCCGCCACCTTGATTTCGCGGCGTTCCGCTCCATCGCCGATGAGGTGGGCGCACTGCTCTGGACCGACATGGCGCACTTCGCCGGCCTCGTGGCGGCCGGACTGCACCCGAGCCCGGTTCCGCACTCCGACGTCGTCACCTCCACCGTCCACAAGACCCTCTCCGGTCCGCGCTCGGGCGTGATCCTCGCGAAGCAGGAGTGGGCCAAGAAGCTCAACTCGAACGTCTTCCCGGGCCAGCAGGGCGGACCGCTCATGCACGTCATCGCGGCCAAGGCCACCGCCTTCAAGATCGCCGGCTCCGAGGAGTTCAAGGAGCGCCAGGAGCGTGTCCTCGAAGGTGCACGGATCATCGCCGAGCGGCTCATGGGCGCTGACGTCACCGAGCACGGCGTGTCAGTCCTCACCGGCGGCACCGACGTTCATCTGGTACTCGTTGACCTCCGCAACTCCACCCTCGACGGACAGCAGGCCGAAGACCTCCTGCACTCGGTCGGCATCACTGTGAACCGCAACGCGGTCCCCAACGATCCGCGTCCGCCGATGGTCACCTCCGGACTGCGCATCGGCACCCCCGCACTGGCCACCCGCGGGTTCGGCGCCGCAGAGTTCACCGAGGTCGCCGAAATCATTGCGGCAGTGCTGAAGCCCGAAGCCGACGTCGACGCGCTGCGTGCACGCGTATCCCGCCTCGCGGCCGACTTCCCGCTCTACCCCGGGCACGAGGAATGGTAGAAGACCTCCCGCCGGGCGCACTGGAGTCGGAGGCAGCCCGCTCCGACGAGTATGAAATCCCCACGGACGAATGCTGTTTCACCGGATGCTGTGAGCGCGGAAAAGCGTTCCTGCTCGAGGAGCTCGACCGGGAACAGGCCAACAAAGGAGCCGCGTAAATGAGCGCACAGATTCTTGACGGCAAGGCAACGGCGGCCGAAATCCGCAGCGAACTGACCGAGCGCGTCAGCGCCCTGAAGGCACGGGGAGTCACACCCGGCCTGGGCACGGTCCTGGTGGGCGACGATCCGGGCAGCCACTCCTACGTCGGCGGGAAGCACCGGGACTGCGAGCAGGTGGGCATCAGGTCCATCCGCCGCGACTTGCCCGGAGACATCACCCAGGAAGACCTCGAAAAGGTCATCGACGAGCTGAACGACGACGACGAAACCACCGGCTACATCGTCCAGCTGCCGCTTCCTGCGCATCTGGACGCGAACGCCATCCTGGAGCGGATGGCACCGGAAAAGGACGCCGACGGTCTGCACCCGACGAACCTCGGAAGGCTGGTCCTGAATGTCAGCGCCCCGATGGACTCGCCGCTGCCCTGTACCCCGAACGGCATTGTTGAGCTGCTCCTGCGCCATGACATCCACCTGCGGGGAAAGAATGTGCTGGTGGTGGGCCGTGGGGTCACCGTGGGACGGCCGCTCGGCCTGCTGCTCACCCGCCGCGAGATCAACGCGACCGTCACGCTGGCACACACCGGCACGGTGGATCTGGAGCGCCACCTCAGCGAGGCCGACGTCGTCGTTGCGGCTGCGGGCATGCCCGGCATGATCACTGCCGAACACCTCAAGCCGGGGGCCGTCGTCCTCGACGTCGGTGTGACCCGCGTGGTCGATCCGGAGACCGGGAAGGCCACCCTGCGCGGTGACGTGGCGCAGGACGCGGCCGGCGTCGCCGCCTGGCTTTCGCCCAATCCCGGCGGAGTGGGCCCCATGACCCGCGCCATGCTGCTGATGAACGTCGTGGAAGCAGCCGAGCGTCAGTGATCCTTCGAGTTTTTTGTCGCCTATCTGCTGCCAAGGCACGGCCAGAACCGCAGATAGGCGACAAAAACTTTGGGGGAGGGCCTACGCTGAACTGGTGCCCAACCAAACTATTCCGAACTACGTCATCTCTGCTGACAGGCTGAGTAAGCACTACGGCGATTTCGTGGCCGTCGACGGCATCTCCTTCGATGTACCGCAGGGCGAATCCTTCGGGCTGCTCGGCCCGAACGGTGCCGGAAAATCGACCACCATGAAGATGATTGGCGGCGTCTCCCAGCGCACCTCCGGCAAGCTGACCATAATGGGGCTGGACCCGGAACAGCACGGTCCGGAGGTACGGGCGCACCTCGGTGTGGTCCCGCAGCAGGACAACCTTGACGAGGAACTCCGGGTCCGCGACAACCTCCTCGTGTACGGCCGCTATTTCGGCCTGCCGATGAGCTATCTCAAGCCCAAAGCCGACGAGCTGCTCGAGTTCGCCCAGCTCACTGACAAGGCGAAAGCGAAGGTCGACTCGCTGTCCGGCGGCATGAAGCGGCGCCTGACCATCGCCCGGTCGCTCATTAACGAGCCCAAGATTCTCCTGCTCGATGAGCCGACCACCGGTCTCGACCCCCAGGCCCGCCACATCCTCTGGGACCGCCTGTTCCGCCTGAAGGAGTCCGGGGTTACCCTGATCCTCACGACCCACTACATGGATGAGGCGGAGCAGCTCTGCGACCGCCTCGTCGTCGTCGACAAGGGACAGATCATGGCCGAGGGTTCCCCCGCCCGGCTCATCCGCGAGCACTCCACCCGCGAGGTGCTTGAACTCCGCTTCGGCTCGGAACGCAACACGACGGTGGCGGCGGACCTGGCCGGAATCGGCGAGCGGCTCGAACCCCTTCCCGACCGCGTGCTGATCTACACCGATGACGGTGAGGCCGCCCTGGAGCAGGTCACCGCCCGCGGCCTCCACCCCATCACCTCACTGGTGCGCCGGTCCTCGCTCGAGGACGTCTTCCTGCGCCTGACCGGCAGGAGCCTCGTTGACTAGCAGCCGGGCCGGCAGCCCAGACAGCCAGCCGGCAGAACAGACGACGACGGCGGCGCACCCCCTGAGCGCCCACCCGCCGAAAATTTCCGCTGAACGGGCCCGAAAGTTCGGCTCCTGGTATTACGCCGAACATGCGCTCAAGGTGATGAACGGCTACCGCTGGACCCTGCTGGCGTACAGCGTCGGCAACCCGGTGATGTACCTCTTCGCGATGGGCGTGGGCCTGGCCACCCTGGTAGACAGCAACAGCGCCGAAAGCGTATTCGGGGGCGTCAGCTATCTCGCCTTCATTGCCCCGGCACTGCTGTCCTCGGCGACCATCATGACGGCGGCCACCGAGTTCACCTACCCGGTCATGGACGGCTTCAAGTGGCGGCGCGTCTACTACGGCCCGCATGCCTCCCCGCTGGCAGTGCACCAGATCGTGAACGGGTACATCATTGCCATCTCACTGCGGCTGTTCCTGATGTCGGCCGTCTACTTCGCCATCGTTGCCGCGTTCGGGGCGTCACCCTCGGCGTGGGGGTCGGTGGCGATCGTGGTTGCGGTGGTGTGCGGGCTGTCGTTCGGACTTCCCCTGATGGCCTACTCGGCGAGCATCACCGAGGACAAGGGGCAGTTTGCGCTGGTGATGAGGTTCATCGTCACCCCGCTGTTCCTGTTCTCCGGAACCTTCTTCCCGCTGGAGACGCTGCCCCTCGGGTTGCGCTGGATCGGCTGGATCTCCCCGCTGTGGCATGGAACGGAACTGGGGCGTGTGCTGACCTACTCCTACGCGGAACCGCTCTGGCTGTCAGCGGTCCACGTGATCTACCTGGTGGCGCTGGCACTCCTTGGCTGGGTCCTGGCCCGCCGGGTGTATGAGCGGAGGCTGGGTAAGTGAGCAACATGCTGACCGAGCAGGATTACCGGGTACAGGTGAAGGACAGGCCCTTCAGCGCGCTCTACTCGCGCAATGCCAGGGCGGTGATTGCCCGCGGCCTGAGGGCAACGAAGAGCAGCAACTGGCTGATCATGGTGTCGGGGTTCTTCGAACCGGTGCTCTATCTCATCTCGATGGGAGTGGGGCTGGGCGCACTGGTGGGCACCGTCGTCGGGCCCGGCGGGGAGGAAATCAGCTACGCCGCGTACATTGCGCCGGCGCTGCTCGCCGTGTCCGCAATGAACGGCGCTGTGTACGACTCCACCTGGAACGTGTTCTTCAAGATGAACTTCGCCAAGCTGTACCAGGGGATGCTGTACACTTCGCTGGGGCCGCTGGACGTCGCAATCGGGGAAATCTTCCTCGCGCTGCTTCGCGGAGCCCTCTATGCCACGGGGTTCACCGCCGTGATGGGGCTGATGGGACTGATAACCACGCCGTGGGCGCTGCTGATGGTGCCGGCGTCGGTGCTGATTGCGTTCGGGTTTGCCTCCTTCGGGATGGGCATCACGAGCTACATGAAGACCTTCCAGCAGATGGACTGGATCAACTTCGTCATGTTGCCCATGTTCCTGTTCTCGGCGACCTTCTACCCGTTGAGTGTGTATCCGCAGGCCATCCAGTGGTTCATCCAGGCGCTGCCGCTCTGGCACGGAGTGGAACTGCTCCGGCAGCTCAGCGTCGGGATCTTCACGCCGGCGACGGCAATTCATGTCACCTATTACCTGGTGATGATCCTCGCCGGGATGGTCCTGACCACCACACGCCTGCGGAAGCTGTTCCTCAAATAGGACAGCCGGTGACCGCTTCGGCCTTTCCGGCGCCGCACCAGGGGCAGATACTGGAACCATGATCGGGAAATGGCATGCAACGGTGTTCGACTGTTCAAACACGGACCAGCTGGCGTCCTTCTATGAGGACCTGCTGGGGATGATCCGCGTCCAGCATGATGACAACGGCTGGATCACCATCGGTGACGCCCCGGACCGCCCGGCGCTGGCATTCCAGCAGGTCGAGGGCTATACGCCGCCCAGCTGGCCGGGCCAGGACATCCCGCAGCAGGTGCACCTCGACATCCGGGTGGATGACCTTGACGTGGCGGAGCAGCAGGTGCTCGCGCTGGGAGCTACGAGCATGGATTCGGGTACCGGAACGTTCAGGGTGTTCCTGGACCCGGCCGGTCATCCCTTCTGCCTGGTCAGCTGGTAGGTCTGGTCAGCTGGTAGGTCTGGTCAGCTGGTAGGCCTGGTCGGTCGGTAGGCCTGTCAGCTGGTAGGCCCGGTCAGTCGGTAGGCCTGGTCAGCTGCGAGGCATCTCAGGTCACCAGTTCGGCGTAGACAACGTAGTTGTCGTCGAACTCGCCGGTGGCCGGATCGTAGCCGTCGCAGGTGATGAGGCGGATCTCGGCGCCCTCGGTGTTGCCGTACACCCTCTGCGTGGGGAATTCGTCCTTCGGGTACTGTTCGCCCTTCGTCACCGCGAAGGTTGCGGTTGAGCCGTCCTCCCGCTGGACCTCAATGAGGTCACCCGCCTTGAGCGCCCTGAGATCTGCGAAGACCCCGGGTCCGCCGCCGGTCGCGTTGACGTGCCCGAGAAGGACAGCCGGTCCGCGCTCGCCGGGGGTAGGGGACTGGTTGTACCAGCTGGCCGGAGCGCCGGGACCTTCCGGGGGTACTTCGAGACTGCCGTTCTCCCGCAATCCCAGGGAAAGCAGGTCCGACCCGGCACCGATCGCGGGGATGGAGAAGGAGACGGGTGCGGAAGCCTCGAGCACCGGAGGCAGCTCCGGCTTGGGAAAGGCGGACGCCGGATCTGTTGCCGCGGGGGAAGCAGCTGTTGGGGAAGGGGCGGGCGAGGCGGTCGCTGAAGCGGAGGGCGCCGTCGTCGTCGTTGCCGGAGGTTGGGAGCCATCTTCGGCAACGGTGCTGCCGCAGCCGGAGAGGATGA
>NZ_KI914587.1:46924-83348 GCF_000520475.1 Arthrobacter sp. 35/47 | reverse complement strand
GCGGCAAGGCTTCTGCGACGGCCGGTGATGGAACTGATCATGGGATCAGGTTATTCCTTAGTTGTTGTTCGCGCGGCGGACGGCGTAGGTGCCGCCGGCTGCTGCTGCCAGGACCAGGCCGCCACCGAGGGCGATCATGCCCAGGTTGGAGCCGGTCTGCTGCTCTACGCCGGTGTCAGCGCCGCCCTGGGGCATGGCGCCCATCTGGGCTGCGGTCAGGGTGCCACAGAGAGCAGGCGAGGTGGCGCCCAGGGGCAGGTTGGGGTCCAGGTCGCTCGGGGAGTTGAACACCTCTTCGCTGACGCCTGCAGTGGCGGGATCAAGACCATGAACCACAACCACAGCGGTTCCGGCTTCGAGAGCCGCGTGGGTCTCCTCATTCAGCTCAAAGGTCCGCTGGACGGTGTAGGAGCCGCCCTGGCCGCCCAGTGCGAGGTCAAGACCGGCAGCGGGGCTCGTGTCACCGCTGGTGGACAGCGTGGTGACGATTCCGCCGTAGCCGCCTGCACCTTCGGTGACACTGACGAGGCCGTCACCGTTCTCATCATTGGCCGGAGTGGGGCAGACGCCCTGTGCGCCGCCGTGGATGTGCTGGACGTGGGGGTAGGGGCCGTCCATGAAGGTCTCGGCGAGGCCGGAGACCTGAAGGTTAACGGTGGCCTGGTTGTCCTGCACATCGACCGTGATGGTGCCGGTACCGGTGGTGCCGTTCAGCTGTCCAAGCGTTGCGGAGTAGGACTCGGCGTGGTCGGCCGCCATGGCCGGTGCACCGCCGAGGGCGAGCAGACCGAGTGCGAGAGTGGGAACTGCGAAAAGAGCGTTCTTGTTCATGATTCCTCCATGATGCGAATGGAACGCGCACCGGAAAAGTACGCATGACCCTAGTTCGGGGTGGTCTGCATCACGGATGGGTGGAGTTTGAAAAAATCTTCTGCGTGCCCGCCCGGCCGGCTTTTCGCCGGTGGTGGAAGCCGCCCGGACGGCTCCGCCGGTTTGAGACAATAGGAGCATGCAACCACTGGGAACTTCTGGAAAAACCGCGGGCAAGGGCCTGAGCCTGCGCATGGGCGGCGTCGGAATGGCCATCATGCTTGTCGTCTTCCTGGTCGCGGTGGTTTTCGCGGCCAATGAGAACGACGTCGTCGGCTGGCTTGTGGTGATCATCTCCCTTGGGTGGCTGCTGGTGTTCAGCTTCGTGGTCTTCACGGTGCGCTCAGCCGCCCGCAAGGCCAGCGCACGGATCGACGAGTTCAACAGGACCGCCGGCGGCGGTATGGCGGGCAGGGGACCGGCTGCGCCCAGCGCTGCCATGCGGGATGAAAAGCTGGACCACAGCTTCAAGATCGTCCAGGTCCAGGCCCGCGTGATCCGTGATCATCTCGGCAAGGACCAGGGCATGGTGGACCGCGCCCTGGAAACCATTGAGATCACCTCCCACAATGCCCGGAGCATGATGAAAAACAACGACGACGGCCCCGTCGAGGGCACCGTCGTCGAATAGCGCTCCGGTATGGTTGATCGGGTGAGTTCGGCACCGACCCTGAGACACAGCAAACACCCTGAAGCGCTCCGCGTTGCCACCGTGAACGTCAATGGCATCCGCGCCGCCTACCGGCGGGGCATGCAGGAATGGCTCGCGGACAGGGACGTGGACATCCTCTGCCTCCAGGAGGTCCGCGCCCCGGACTCCGTGGTACGGGAGCTCCTAGGGGACTCCTGGCACATCCTGCACTCCGAGGCCGCCGCGAAGGGCCGTGCCGGTGTTGCCGTCGCATCCCGCCTGGCGCCCTCCGAGACCCGCGAGCATATCGGCGACGAATACTTCGCATCGGCCGGCCGCTGGGTGGAAGCCGATTTCGACCTGGGCGGATCCACCCTCAGCGTGGTCAGCGCATACGTCCACTCCGGTGAAGCCGGTTCGCCGCAGCAGGATGACAAGTACCGGTTCCTCGACCTGATGAAGGCCCGGCTCACTGAGCTGCGCAGCACCCGGGACCATGCTCTGGTGGTGGGGGACCTGAACGTCGGTCACACCACCCGTGACATCCGGAACTGGAAGGGAAACCTGAAAAAGGCCGGCTTCCTGCCGGAGGAACGCGCCTACTTCGATTCCTTCCTGAGTGACGCCGTGGGCTGGGTCGACGTGCACCGGTATCTCGCCGGCGACGTGGACGGTCCGTACACCTGGTGGTCCTGGCGGGGCAAGGCGTTCGACAACGACGCCGGCTGGCGCATCGATTACCACCTCGCCACCCCTGAACTCGCAGCAGCCGCCACCTCCGCCGTCGTTGACCGGGCGCACTCCTGGGAAGCCCGCTTCTCGGATCACGCGCCGCTTGTTGTCGACTACCAGCTCTTACAACCCCAGGACTGACATGACTTCCTCTTCCACCGGCCGCCAGCGAGTCCTGTCCGGGATGCAGCCCTCGGGCAGCTCCCTGCACCTGGGCAACTATCTCGGTGCCCTGGTGCAGTGGGTTCGGATGCAGGATTCCCATGATGCGATTTACTTCATCCCGGACCTGCACGCCATCACGGTGCCGCAGGATCCCGCGGAGCTTGCCGAGCGCACACGCCTGACCGCCGCCCAGTACATCGCCGGCGGGGTGGATGTGGACAAGTGCACGCTCTTTGTCCAGTCCCACGTTCCCGAGCACGCCCAGCTGGCCTGGGTGCTGAACTGCATCACCGGGTTCGGTGAAGCCTCGCGGATGACCCAGTTCAAGGACAAGTCACTCAAGCAGGGGGCGGATTCCACCTCCGTGGGACTGTTCACCTACCCCGTCCTCCAGGCCGCGGACATCCTGCTGTACCAGCCGGAGGGTGTCCCCGTTGGGGAAGACCAGCGCCAGCACATCGAGCTGAGCCGGGATCTCGCGCAGCGGTTCAACACGCGTTTCGGCGAAACGTTCGTTGTCCCCAAACCGTTCATCCAGAAGGAATCGGCGAAGATCTACGATCTGCAGTACCCCACGGCCAAGATGTCGAAGTCCGCGAGCTCCGCAGCAGGGCTGATCAACATCATGGACGAGCCGAAGGTTACCGCCAAACGCATCAAGTCAGCAGTGACGGATGACGGCACCGAGATCCGCTTCGACCGCGAGGAGAAGCCCGGCATCTCCAACCTGCTCTCCATCTACTCGCTCCTGACGGACAAGAGCATGGATGACGTCGTCGGCCATTTCGAGGGCCGCATGTACGGGCATCTGAAGGTGGAGCTCGCCGACGTCGTGGTGGACCGGCTGGAGCCGGTCCGTGCACGGGCGCTGGAGCTGCTGTCGGATCCGGCGGAGCTTGACCGGCTCCTCGCGGTGGGCGCGGAAAAGGCGCGGGCGATTGCGTCCGTTACGCTGGCAGATGTGTTCTCGAAAGTAGGGTTTCTCCCAGCGCATGGCCGCGGACCGGCGGGTGCCTTCTAGCATCATGAGCCACCCCGTCAGCGACACCGAGCAGCTCCAACCGACCTACATAGTGGGCCGGCGGGCTGTCGAGGGCTACAGCGTGGGCGTTGTGATTGCCATTCCGGATCCCATTGCCGGGGAGCTGGAGCGCTGGCGGGCTTCCTTCGGCGATCCGATGGCCGCCCTGGTGCCCCCTCACATCACGCTGATCACCACCACACCGGCCACGGACTGGCCATCCATCATCCAGCATGTGCGGGAGGTCGCCGCCGCCCAGTGCCCGTTCACGGTGACGCTGAAGAGCACGGGCACGTTCCGCCCGCTGACTCCGGTGGTCTTCATCAACGTGACCGAGGGATTTGCCTCCTGCGTTGACCTGCACCGTCGGTTGCAGGCCGGGCCGCTTGCCCGCGACCTCGAGTTCCCCTTCCACCCGCACGTCACCGTGGCGCATGACGTGAGTGAGGCCAACATGGATGCCGCCGAGCAGCAGCTGGAAGACTTCGAGGCCTCGTTCACCGTACGTACCATGGGACTGTATGAGCATGATGTGACGGGCGTGTGGAAACTACGGGAAGAGCTTACTTTTGGTCAGAACGCTGCCGCCGGCGAAAAAGCAGGAGCCTGACACACCGTTTCCCACGGAGCGGGCCAAGCTCCGGCTGAAAGTGCTGCGGGCCCGGCGGGAACTCGGGAGGGTACGGCGCGAACACAGCGGCGGCATGCCCGTCCTCACGGCCACGTTCGCCTACCTGGTGGCCAGGCTGGGTGCGTTCCGCCCCATGCGGGCGTTCCAGCTCTACACACAACGCCACGGACCGCTGATGGCCGCAGGCATCGCCTACAACATGTTCTTCGCCGTCGCAGCGTTGCTCGTCGTCGGCTTCTCCATCGCAGGTCTGGTGGTTTCAGGAAACCCGGAGCTTCAGGCGATGATCGTGCGCGCGGTGGACAGGACTACTCCGGGGCTCATTGATACCGACGGGCCGGGAGGCGGGTCGGGTATAGCCAGGCCGGAACAGCTTTTCGGCCTGGAATCCAGTCTCAGTATGGCGCTGCTGATCTCGACCCTGGTCATGCTGTTCACCTCGCTGCGGTGGATCGGGGGAGTACGCGAGGGAATGCGCGGCATCTTCGATGTTCCCGCCGTTGAGACCAATCCCATCCTGATGAAACTCAAGGACCTGCTCATTCTGCTGATTCTGGCGGTGGCGCTCGTGGTGACCACCGCCGTCGGCGTCATCGCCAACACCGTCCTGGACCTGGTGCTCCCGCTGGTGGGCCTCGACAGCGCTGCCAGGACCCTTACGCAGATCGCGGGGTTCCTGGTCACCCTGCTCCTCGACACGCTGGTGGCCGTCATCCTGTTCCGGGCCGCCTCGGCAATCGAGATGCCGCGCACGGTGCTGCTGCAGGCCGCGCTGATCGCCGGCGTCGGAAGCACCGTCCTGCGTACGTTCAGCACCCTGCTCCTGGCCGGCGTCGACCGCAATCCGCTGCTGGCACCCTTCGCCGTCATCCTCGGTCTCTTTGTCTGGTTCTTCCTGTTGAGCCAGGTGTACCTGCTGGCCGCCGCGTGGGGCGCCATCGGGTCCGCCGACGCGCGGTCCGCCCGTTCCAGGGACCGCGCCGGGCGCGCCCGCTCGCTGCGTCAGCGCAGCCGTGGCGCAGCGGCAAAGACCTCGGAACATTCGGGCACCTAAGGCGGGATCCCGAGCGCTGGAGTCTCCTCAGATGCGCAAAATTTCCGATAAGGAGTGGAACGACGACGGCGCGCGGCCACCTTTTCGGTGACCACGCGCCGTCGTTGATCAGCTGCGAGCCTTTACTGCGCCGGTGAATGCCGTGCTGGTGACGCCTGCCCGGTCAGACCTTGCGGGACAGGATGGCCTGCTTGACCTCGGCGATCGCCTGGGTCACCTGGATGCCGCGGGGGCAGGCCTCGGTGCAGTTGAAGGTGGTGCGGCAGCGCCACACGCCTTCCTTGTCGTTGAGGATTTCAAGCCGCATGTCGCCGGCGTCGTCGCGGGAGTCGAAAATGAACCGGTGCGCGTTGACGATGGCGGCGGGACCGAAGTACTGGCCGTCGGTCCAGAATACCGGGCAGGAGGACGTGCACGCGGCGCACAGGATGCACTTGGTGGTGTCATCGAAGCGCTCGCGCTCCTCGGCGGACTGCAGGCGTTCCCGGGTGGGCTCATGCCCACGGTTGATCAGGAACGGCATGATCTCCCGGTAGGACTGGAAGAACGGCTCCATGTCCACGATCAGGTCCTTCTCCACCGGCAGGCCCTTGATGGGCTCCACCAGGATGGGCTTGGACGTGTCGAGGTCCTTCAGGAGGGTCTTGCAGGCGAGCCGGTTGCGGCCGTTGATGCGCATGGCATCGGAACCGCACACACCGTGGGCACAGGAGCGGCGGAACGAGACCGTGCCGTCGTGCTCCCATTTCACCTTGTGCAGGGCGTCCAGCACGCGGTCGGTGCCGTACATGGTGAGCTTCCACTCGTCCCAGTGCGCCTCATCGGACACCTCGGGGTTGTAGCGGCGCACCCGGAGGGTGACGTCGAAGGTGGGGATCTCGCCGCCGCCGCCGACGCCGGGAGCGAGTTCGACCTTGGAAGCCGGTTCTTTTTCGACAGTTGGGGTGCTCATCAGTACTTACGCTCCATGGGCTGGTAACGGGTGAAGACTACCGGTTTGGTCTCAAGGCGCACACCGCTGGTTTCGGTGGCGGTGGGGTCCTTGTAGGCCATGGAATGGGTCATGAAATTCTTGTCGTCGCGCTCGGGGTAGTCCTCGCGGAAGTGGCCGCCGCGGGATTCCTTGCGGTGCAGGGCGGCGGCCGTCATGACCTTGGCCATGTCCAGCAGGAAGCCGAGCTCAACGGCTTCCAGCAGGTCCAGGTTGAACCGCTTGCCCTTGTCCTGGACGGTGACGCGGGTGTAGCGCTCCTCGAGCTTGTCGATGACCTCGAGGGCTTCCTTCAGGGTCTGCTCGGTGCGGAACACCTGGACGTTGGCGTCCATGATGTCCTGGAGTTCCTGGCGGATCTGGGCAACCCTTTCGCCGCCCTCGGAACTGCGCATCGTGTCGAGCAGCCGTTCGGTCTCCACCAGCGGGTTGTCCGGAATCTCGACGAAGTCCGCGGTGAGGGCGTATTCGGCCGCCGCGATCCCCGCGCGCTTGCCGAAGACGTTGATGTCCAGCAGCGAGTTGGTGCCGAGGCGGTTGGACCCGTGAACGGAGACACAGGCAACCTCGCCGGCGGCGTAGAGGCCCGGCACAACGGTGTCATTGTCCTGCAGCACCTCCGCCTTGATGTTGGTGGGGATGCCGCCCATGGCATAGTGCGCGGTCGGGAAGACCGGCACCGGCTCCGTGTACGGCTCCACGCCCAGGTAGGTGCGGGCGAACTCGGTGATGTCCGGCAGCTTCGCGTCGATGTGCGCGGGCTCCAGGTGGGTGAGGTCCAGCAGGACGTAGTCCTTGTTGGGGCCTGCGCCGCGGCCCTCACGCACCTCGTTGGCCATGGAACGCGCAACGATGTCGCGTGGTGCGAGGTCCTTGATGGTGGGGGCGTACCGCTCCATGAAGCGCTCACCCTCGGAATTGCGCAGGATTGCGCCTTCACCGCGGGCCGCTTCGGAGAGCAGGATGCCGAGCCCGGCGAGGCCGGTGGGATGGAACTGGAAGAACTCCATGTCTTCCAGGGGGATGCCGCGGCGGAAGGCGATGCCCATGCCGTCGCCGGTCAGGGTGTGCGCGTTGGAGGTGGTCTTGAATACCTTGCCCACACCGCCGGAGGCGAAGACAACCGACTTTGCCTGGAATACGTGCAGTTCACCGGTGGCGAGGTCGTAGGAGACGACGCCGGCAACCCGCTTGCGGATACGCGTCACGCCGTCGACGGTGAACTCCTCGTCCACGGTCAGCATGTCCAGCACGTAGTACTCGTTGAAGAACTCGACGTTGTGCTTCACACAGTTCTGGTAGAGAGTCTGGAGGATCATGTGGCCGGTGCGGTCCGCGGCGTAGCAGGCCCGGCGGACCGGGGCCTTGCCGTGGTCACGGGTGTGGCCGCCGAAGCGGCGCTGGTCGATCCGGCCCTCAGGGGTGCGGTTGAACGGCAGGCCCATCTTCTCGAGGTCGAGAACGGCGTCGATCGCTTCCTTGGCCATGACCTCAGCGGCATCCTGGTCAACCAGGTAATCACCGCCCTTGACGGTGTCGAAGGTGTGCCATTCCCAGTTGTCTTCCTCGACATTGGCGAGGGCGGCGCACATGCCGCCCTGTGCCGCTCCCGTGTGTGAACGGGTGGGGTAGAGCTTGGTCAGTACAGCCGTTCGTGCACGCTGGCCGGATTCAATCGCGGCGCGCATGCCGGCGCCGCCTGCGCCCACAATAACGACGTCGTACTTATGGACCTGCATACCTTTGCTCTTTCTGTTGGAACTGGCGATATATCTGGTTGGATCTTCCGCCGTCCGGTGCTGCTGAACTACGGACCGTATGAAACTGGAAGGTCAGGGCGCCGGGCAGTAGTCGGCGACGTGCGGAACGCCGTTGACCACGGGGCAGGGATCGAAGGTGAAGATCACCAGGGTGCCGAGCACAATGATGACGACGGTGGAGACGTACAGGACGTTCTTCAGCCAGAAGCGGGTGGAGTCCTTTTCGGCGTAGTCGTTGATGATCACGCGTACGCCGTTGGTGCCGTGCAGCATAGCCAGCCACAGCATCACCAGGTCCCAGACCTGCCACAGCGGGTCAGCCCATTTGCCGGCGACGAAGCCGAAGTCGACGCCTTCGATTCCTTCGCCGTCGATCAGGTTCATGTACAGGTGTACGAAGATCAGCACTACGAGGACAACACCGGAGAGGCGCATGAACAGCCATGCGAACATCTCGAAGTTGCCCCTGGACCCGCCGCTGCGCCGGTACTGCGGTGAGATGCGGCCGGAGCGGGGAGATTCAACGATGGGAGCTGCCATGGCTTAGTGACCTCCGAAGACAACAGAGAGATGACGGATGGAGAAGGCGATCATGGTCACTGCCCACAATCCGACGACGGCCCACAGCATCTGCCGGTGGTACCGGGGGCCCTTCTTCCAGAAGTCCACAAGGACAACGCGGAGGCCGTTGAAGGCGTGGAAGACGATAGCGCCCACCAGTCCCAGCTCTCCCAGACCCATGATGGGGTTCTTGTAGGACTCGATGACGGCGTCATATGCCTCGGGGGAGACCCGCACCAGAGAGGTGTCGAGCACATGCACCAGTAGGAAAAAGAAGATCACGACGCCGGTAATACGATGCGCTACCCAGGACCATTGGCCTTCGCGGCCACGGTAGAGGGTGCCTGCTGGTGTCTTCGACACTGAAAAACCTCCCTGTGTCGCGGAGGCGTTAGCGCGTCTTCCACGCTGGAATGTCGCCCCGCGAGAGCACTCGTTCCACAAGCCTAATCTAGGCCCGGCGGTTGGGGGGTTCAATTTAGGGAACCCTACGTTGTGACCTTGTTAACATGCGCGCAAAAGCGGCCAGGTTAACGTCCGGACTGCACCGGAATCCGGTGCATTGTGCCCTGCTGTTAATGTGGAAGCGATGAGCACCCATGAAAAGAGCCCCCTGGACCGATTCCACGGCGTCATTCCGGCGGGCGGAACCGGCACCCGGCTATGGCCGTTGTCCCGGGCGGCAGCGCCCAAGTTCCTGCATGACCTGACGGGCTCGGGCAGCACCCTGATCCGGGCGACCTATGAGCGGCTCCAACCGCTCAGCGGTAAACGCCTCATGGTGGTGACCGGGAAGGCACACCGCAGGGCGGTTCGCGCCCAGTTGCCCGAACTGAAGGACTCCGACCTGGTCCTTGAGAGCGAGCCGAAGGACTCAGGAGCGGCGATCGGGCTGGCCGCCGCGATCCTCTACCACCGCGATCCCGACATCATCATGGGCTCGTTTGCAGCTGACCAGGTGATCGCCCCTGCTGAGGACTTCCAGGCCGCAGTCCGCGAGGCCGTCCACACCGCTGCCGAGGGTTACATCGTGACCATCGGGATCCTGCCCACCCATCCGTCCACGGGCTTCGGCTACATCCGCGCCGGTGATCCGCTGGACATCGCCGGCGCACCGAGCGCGCACTCCGTCATCGAATTTGTGGAGAAGCCGTCGGTCGCCGTCGCCCGTGAGTACATCGACAGCGGCAAGTACAGCTGGAACGCCGGCATGTTCGTGGCGCCGGTGGCCCTCATGCTCAAGCACCTCGAAGCGAATGAACCCCTCCTCTATGCCGGGCTCATGGAGATCGCCGCCGCCTGGGACACCCGGTCCCGCAATGAGGTTGCCCGCCGCGTCTGGCCCACACTGCCGAAGATCGCAATCGACTACGCGGTTGCCGAGCCTGCCGCGGCCGCGGGCGATGTCGCCATGATTCCGGGCAACTTCAGCTGGGACGACGTCGGCGACTTCGCAGCCATCGGCCGGCTCAACCCTGCCATGGAGAACAGTGAGCTGACGGTGATGGGCGAGGGCGCGCGCGTCTTCTCGGAGAATGCCTCCGGCATTGTGGTCTCCGACACCAAGCGCGTGATCGCGCTCATCGGAATTGACGACGTCGTTATTGTGGACACTCCCGACGCACTGCTGGTGACCACCAAGGAACATGCCCAGGAAGTGAAGAAAGCAGTGGAGTCGCTGCGGGCCAGCGGCGACGTGGACGTCCTCTGACCGGGCGTGCACGTCGCCCAATGACGCGCGGTTAGAGCCGCCGTCGACAGGTTGGTTACGCTTGTCAGGTGCAGAAAACTTCCACCGAGGCTCCCGTCGTCCCACACATCGGCGTGTGGGCCGCTCCGATGCTGGACGAGTTGACGAGGTTCCGACGTGACATCCACGCGCACCCCGAGCTGTCGCACAAGGAATACCGCACCACGGACCGGCTCGTTGAGCACCTCGAAGCGGCCGGGCTGAAGCCGAAGCGCCTTGAGGATACCGGCCTGTACGTCGACATCGGCCGGGGCGAGCTGAAAATCGGGCTGCGTGCCGACATCGACGCGCTTCCCATCCTCGAGGAGACGGAGCTGCCCTACGCCTCGAGCGCCACGGGTATTGCGCACGCCTGCGGCCATGACGTCCACACCACCGTGATGCTCGGCGTCGCGGAGGTTCTCGCCAAGATCGACGCCGAGTTCCCGCTCAACGGGCGCGTACGCGTGATCTTCCAGCCGGCCGAGGAGACCATGCCCGGCGGCGCCCTGGACGTGATTTCGCAGGGCGTCCTCGATGGGGTGCCCCGCATTCTCGCGCTGCACTGTGATCCGCGCATCGACGTGGGCCTGGTGGGAACACGCATCGGCGCGATCACCTCGGCCTCTGACACCGTGCGCGTCGAGCTCACCGGACGCGGCGGCCACACGTCCCGTCCGCACCTCACCGAGGATCTGGTGTTTGCGCTGGCGCACATCGCCGCGAACGTCCCCGCCGTGCTGGCCCGCCGCATCGACGTCCGCAGCGCCGTCTCCGTGGTCTGGGGCCAGATCCATGCGGGTTCAGCCCCGAATGCCATCCCCGCCCACGGGTTTATGTCCGGCACCATGCGCTGCCTCGACGGGGAGGCGTGGGAGGCAGCCGGTGACCTGCTTGACCAAACGGTGCGCCAGGTGGCTGCCCCGTTCGGCGTCGACGTCAAGCTCGAGCACACCCGCGGGGTGCCGCCGGTGGTGAACACCGAGGCAGAGACCGGGCTGATCGAGGCCGCGGCCCGCGCGGAACTCGGCCCGGACTCCGTGGTGCTCACCCCGCAGTCCATGGGCGGTGAGGACTTCGCCTGGATGACGCAGAAGGTGCCCGGCGCCATGATGCGGCTCGGAACCCGGACCCCCGGAGGGGAGACCTACGATCTGCACCGCGGCGACTACCGGCCCGATGAGCACGCCATCGGATGCGGCGTGCGGGTGATGGCAGCGGCTGCGATGCGCGCGGTCCTGGGCCTGCGCCACTAGAGATCCGGCGGGAATGCATCCCGCCGGCGCGCGGTTACTCCTCTGCGTGAGCAACTCCGATACCTTCCGTGTGCCCCTGTCCGTGCTCGACCTCGCCACCGTGGGGTCCGGCCGTACCAGTTCCGAGGCGCTCGCCGACAGTGCGCGGCTGGCGCAGGCCGCCGACCGGCTGGGCTTCATCCGTTTCTGGGTCGCTGAGCACCACAACATGCCCTCCGTCGCCTCCACGAGCCCCCCGGTGTTGATTGCCCACCTTGCCGCGCAGACTGCACGCATCCGCGTCGGCTCCGGCGGCGTCATGCTCCCGAACCACGCTCCCTTTGTGGTTGCCGAACAGTTCGCCCTGCTCGAGGCGCTGCACCCGGACCGGATCGACCTCGGCATCGGTCGCGCTCCAGGGACCGACCAGATGACCGCTCTGGCCCTGCGCCGGCAGACCGACGGGCTCGGCGTGGAGGAGTTCCCGCAGCACGTCCTCGAGGTACTCGCCCTCCTCGGGGACAACCGGACGCCGGACCGGGTGATGCGGCTGGCAGCCACCCCGTCGCCGTCGTCGTTCCCTGATGTGTGGCTGCTCGGTTCCAGCGGTTACTCTGCCCAGCTGGCCGGCATGCTCGGCCTGCGGTACAGCTACGCGCACCACTTCGGCAACGAGGATCCGGCGGCGGTCATGCGCCTGTACCGCTCCAACTTCCAGCCCTCACCGGCGCTTGCCGAGCCGTACGCCATGCTGGCGACCTCGGCGCTGACCGCTGACACCGTGGAAGAGGCCGAATACCTGGCCGGGCCCGCCAGGGTGATGGCGCTGTCGCTGCGGTCCGGACGGCCCGCGCCCATCGTGTCGCCGGAAGAGGCAGCACAGCGGGTGTTCACCGATCAGGAGCAGCTCATGCTCGAGCATCTCCCGGCGATCAAGGCAGTCGGGACGCCGGATCAGGTGACCGCGCGGCTCAGCGAGCTGGTTGAACTCACCGGAGCGCAGGAACTCATGATCACCGGAACAACGTACGACGTCGGTTCCAGGATTGATTCCCTGACCTCCCTTGCGGATGCCTGGGGAAGCGCGCAGGCCCGGATCGACGCCGGAGCACCAGCCTCCCGGTAAGTCACCTACCCGTTGGTAACAAAACTTGAACAATGTGGGAACCGGGCCGCGCCTTGGTAGTGTGCCCGGTCACTCCGGCGTTAGAGTAAGCTTCATCATCGAGTCCCGGACTGAGGCGGGACCGGCGCTGCGAACATCAATGAAAACAGAGCTTGGATCCCGGATCAGGGCATCGCAGACGGACACTCATTGATCTCTTGTTCGCGGGCTTACTTCTTATCGGAGGAACATTGAAGAATTCACGGATCTTGTCAGGGCGCCGCACCGGAATGTCCGTTGCAGCACTGGGTGCAGCAGCCCTTCTCCTTGCCGGTTGCGGTGCGCCGCCGGCAGAGACCGACGGCGGCGGATCCGATCCCGCTGCGGAGGGTACCGACTACACCGGCTGCATCGTTTCCGACTCGGGCGGATTCGACGACCAGTCGTTCAACCAGTCCAGCTACGAGGGCATCCAGGCTGCCGAGGAATCGCTCGGCATCGAGGTCCGCCAGGCGGAATCCCAGGCGGAGACGGACTTCACCCCGAACGTCAACTCCATGGTCAGCGCCGGCTGCGACATGATCGTCACCGTCGGATTCCTGCTCTCCGCCACCACGGCCGAGGCAGCGGAAGCCAACCCGGAGACCAACTTCGCGATTGTCGATGACAACCAGATTGACCTCCCCAACGTCAAGCCGATCATCTATGACACGGCGCAGGCCGCGTTCCTTGCCGGCTACCTTGCTGCCGGAACCTCGGAAACGGGCCGGGTTGCCACCTACGGCGGCATCCAGATCCCCACGGTGACCATCTTCATGGACGGTTTCGCCGACGGCGTTGCGTACTACAACGAGCAGAAGGACGCCGACGTCCAGCTCCTCGGCTGGGACAAGGAAGCACAGACCGGAACCTTCACCGGTAACTTCGAGGACCAGGCCGCAGGCAAGACGAACACGCAGAACTTCATCAACGAGGGCGCGGACATCATCATGCCGGTAGCCGGCCCCGTGGGCCTCGGCACCATCGAGGCCGTCGAGGAAGCCAACGCAGACGGCGGCAGCAACAAGGTGATCTGGGTAGACTCGGACGGCTTCGAGACCGTTGAGAGCGGAACCGAGTTCATCCTCACCTCCGTCATGAAGCTGATGGGCGAGGCTGTTGAGCAGGTCATCTCCGAGGACGTTGAGGACAACTTCAGCAATGAGCCGTACGTCGGCACCCTCGAAAACGGCGGCGTGGCACTGGCACCCTTCCACGACCAGGAGGCTTCCGTCCCGGACGAGCTGAAGGCCGAACTTGAGGAAATCAAGGCAGGCATCATCTCCGGGGAGATCGCCGTCGAGTCCGAGGCGAGCCCCCAGTAACACCGAAGCTGACACACGCCGCCCGCTCCCAGGATGGTTCCATGGTCCTGCAGGAGCGGGCGGCGTGTGCGCGTTACGGTTGAATTGAGTCTGTATCCGCTGTGCGGGTGCGGCGGACAGGCGAACCCTGTCCCACCGCAGCTGTCCAGCTCCCACAAAGGACAGGTTGGTTGGGGTTGTGAAGCTCGAACTACAGGGAATCACCAAACGGTTTGGCTCCCTTGTTGCCAATGACAATATCGATCTGGTGGTGAACCCCGGCCAGGTGCATTGTCTCCTCGGCGAGAACGGCGCCGGCAAATCCACCCTCATGAACGTCCTCTACGGACTCTATGAACCCACGGACGGGCGCATCCTCGTTGACGGGAAGCCGGTCACGTTCCGCGGACCCGGTGACGCGATGGCCGCGGGCATCGGCATGGTGCACCAGCACTTCATGCTCATCCCCGTCTTCACCGTCGCGGAGAACGTGGCGCTCGGTGACGAACACACCAAGGCGGGCGGCATCCTCGATCTGGACAAGACCCGCGCCCGCATCCGAGAAATCTCCGACCGCTACGGGTTCGATGTTGACCCCGACGCACTCGTCGAAGACCTGCCCGTCGGCGTCCAGCAGCGGGTGGAAATCATCAAGGCGCTGGTCCGCAAGGCCGAAGTATTGATCCTGGACGAGCCCACCGCCGTGCTCACCCCACAGGAGACTGATGAGCTGATCCAGATCATCGAGGAGCTGAAGGCCGGCGGCACCGCAATCGTCTTCATTTCGCACAAACTGCGCGAGGTCAAGGCAGTGTCGGATGTCATCACCGTCATCCGGCGGGGCGCCGTCGTCGGAACCGTGGACCCAAGCGCCAGCACCGGCGAGCTGGCCTCCATGATGGTCGGCCGAAAGGTAAGCCTCAGCCTGAACAAGGCGCCGGCCACCCCCGGGGAAACCACCTTCACCGTGCGGAACCTGACGGTTCCGGGGTCCGGGGGCCAGAACCTGGTGGACAACGTCAGCTTCGACATTTCCAAAGGCGAGATCCTCGCCGTCGCAGGCGTCCAGGGCAACGGCCAGACCGAACTCACCGAGGCCATCCTCGGCCTGCACCCGCACGCGTCCGGTTCCGTGCGATTGAACGGCCGGGAACTGCTCGGCATGAAGGTGAAGGACATCATCCGAGAGGGCGTCGGCTTTGTCCCCGAAGACCGCAAGGTGGACGGCCTGGTGGGCAGCTTCTCGATCGCCGAGAACATGATCCTCAACTGGTACAACGAGCCCCCCTTCGCGAAGGGACTCGCCATGAAACCCGCTGTGGTGCTGAAGAACGCCCGCGAGAAGGTCGCCGAGTTCGACGTGCGCACCCAAAGCGCCGAGGCACCGGTCAGCACCCTCTCCGGCGGCAACCAGCAGAAAGTGGTCCTGGCCCGCGAACTCTCGCGGCCGCTGAACCTCTTCATCGCCTCCCAGCCCACCCGCGGTGTTGACGTCGGCTCGATCGAATTCCTGCACAAGCGCATCGTTGCCGAGCGCGACGGCGGCACACCGGTCATGATCGTGTCCACCGAACTCGATGAAATCAGTGAACTCGCGGACCGCATCGCGGTGCTGCACAGAGGAGAACTCATGGGCGTGGTGCCCGGCGACACGTCCCGCGACGTGCTCGGCCTCATGATGGCCGGAATGACGGCCGAGGAAGCGCTCGGGCAGGGCCCGGGGCAGAACCCCACCCCAGCGGGTGAGGGCGGAACCGCCGCCGGGGAACGGATTTCCGGGGAACACGCCGCCGGGGAGGAAACTCGATGAGCGCCGCCAACGGGCCCAACGCTGAGGACATCGCCGAGGGCACCTCGGCACCGCCGCCCATTCCGGGCACCGTGGAAACCCCGCCCGGGGGCGGGGATGACCGCGGGCGCGGCATCCTGAAGAGCATCGCCACCGGCTCATCGCTCGTGGCGATCCTCGCCGTCGTGCTGTCCATCATCCTCGGCGGCATCCTGATCGCGCTGACGGACGAGGACGTCGCTGCGGCGTCGTCGTACTTCTTCAGCCGGCCCGGTGACACGCTGGGGGCTGCCTGGGCAGCGGCCAGCGGAGCGTACGCAGCCCTGTTCCAGGGGGCAGTGTTCAACCCCCGCGCCGACTCCCTGGCCCTGATGTTCCGGCCCCTGACCGAGACGCTCACCGTCGCCACGCCGCTGATCCTCGCCGGCCTGGGAGTGGCGGTCGCCTTCCGCGCCGGCCTGTTCAACATCGGAGCCCAGGGGCAGATCATCCTCGGTGCCATGTTCGCCGGCTGGATCGGATTCTCCTGGCACCTGCCGTTCGGCCTCCACCTGGTGTTCGTGGTGCTCGCCGGGTTTGTGGGCGGCGCGCTGTGGGGCTTCATCCCAGGCATCCTGAAGGCCCGCACCGGCGCACACGAGGTGATCGTGACGATCATGCTCAACTACATCGCCATCTACCTGGTCGGGTTCCTCCTGACCACCCCGTCCTTCCAGAACCCGGGCTCGTCCAACCCGATCAGCCCGCGCCTGGATGCGACAGCAGTCTTCCCGCAGATCCTCGGCCCGCAGTTCCGCCTGCACCTGGGCTTCCTGATCGCCATCGCGGCGACCTACGGGGTGTGGTGGCTGCTCAACCGGTCCACCGTCGGCTTTGAACTCCGGGCCGTCGGCGCCAACCCGTTCGCGGCACGTACCGCCGGGATCAGCGTGACCAAGGGCTACGTCGTCGTCATGATGCTGGCCGGCGGGCTCGCCGGACTCGCCGGAGTGGCCCAGGTGGCCGGAACGGAACGCGTGCTGACCAGCGGCATCGCCGCGAGCTTCGGCTTTGACGCCATCACCGTGGCGCTGCTGGGCCGCTCCCATCCGTGGGGCGTCTTCTTCGCCGGAGTGCTGTTCGGAGCGTTTCGGGCGGGCGGCGTGCAGATGCAGACCCTGACGGGCACGCCCATCGACATTGTCCTGGTGGTCCAGTCACTCATTGTCCTGTTCATTGCCGCCCCGCCGCTGGTCAAGGCGATCTTCGGCATCGAGCGGAAGAAGAAGCCGCGCAAGGCGTCCAGGGCAAAGGCAACCGTATCCGGAGGTGCGGCATGAGCATCGCAGCAACCGTCACTGATCCGGGGGTCACCGGATCCTCAGTCAAGAGCTGGAAGGCGCCCATCGGTTTCGGCTTCGGCGCCCTGCTGGCGCTGTTCGTGTTCGCGATCGGAGGCCCGGCCACCACCGCCGTCTTCCGCGTCTCCGATGACTCCGACCGCTTCCGGCTGGCCGACATCGCGCTGCCGGCCAACGTCGTCGGCTGGGTTGTTGCACTGGCGCTGATCGCCATCGCCGTGTACTCCTTCCTGCAGGTCCGCCGCGGGGACAGGATCAACCGCTGGGCGGGCATCGCCTACGCGGTGCTCTTCGTGGTCGGGTTCCTCACCTGGGTGGTGGGCATCGCCGACCGGCCGTCCATTTCGCTGGCCGGCCTCGTCGCCGGCTCGGTGACCCTGGCCATCCCGCTGATCTTCGGATCCCTCTCCGGTGTGCTGTGCGAGCGGGTGGGCGTGGTCAATATCGCGATCGAGGGCCAGCTGCTCTCCGGCGCGTTCGCCGCCGCAGTTGCCGCCTCGATCTCCGGCAGCGCGTACGTGGGCCTGCTCGCCGCCGCTTTCGCGGGGGTGCTGGTCTCACTCATCCTGGCGATCTTCAGCATCAAGTACCTTGTGAACCAGATCATCGTGGGCGTTGTGCTCAACGTCCTGGTCTCCGGGCTGACCGGCTTCCTCGCCTCCACCCTGCTCAGCAGGGACTCGGCGACCTTCAACTCGCCGCCGGGCCTGCCCGAGGTCCGCATCCCGCTCCTCGCCGACATCCCGGTCATCGGTCCGATCCTGTTCCAGCAGACCATCGTCGGGTACCTGATGTACGTCGCGGTGATCGTCATCTGGCTCGGCCTGTTCCGCACCCGCTGGGGGCTGCGCGTGCGGGCCGTCGGTGAGCACCCGCAGGCTGCTGACACCATGGGCATCAAGGTCAACGCCACCCGGTTCTGGAACGTCCTCCTGGGCGGCGCCGTCGCGGGCTTCGGCGGGGCGTTCTTCACCCTGGTCTCGGTGAGCACGTTTACCCGGGACATGACGGCCGGGCAGGGCTACATTGCCCTCGCCGCGCTCATCTTCGGACGCTGGAACCCGATCGGCGCGTTCTTCGCAGCCCTGCTGTTCGGTTTCGCCACCAACCTGCGATTTGTCCTGTCCATCATCGGCACGGACGTGCCGAGCCAGTTCCTGGCCATGCTGCCGTACATCGTGACCATCCTGGCCGTCGCCGGCCTGGTGGGGCGGTCCCGCCCGCCGGCCGCCGGCGGCATCCCGTACGTCAAGGAGTAGCCATGAGCACACCGGAGAAACCCACGACGACGGCGTCCGCGGACCCTGCCGGCGACCTACCCTGGGAGGCCCTCGCGGAGGCCGCAACCGCGGCGATGCGGAACGCCTACGTTCCCTATTCGAAGTTCCCGGTAGGGGCGGCTGCCCTCACCGAGGACGGCCGGATTGTCTCCGGCTGCAACGTGGAGAACGCCTCCTACGGGCTGACGCTGTGCGCGGAATGCTCGCTGGTCAGCCAGCTCCAGATGACCGGCGGCGGCCGGCTGGTCGCCTTCAGCTGCGTGGACGGCAACGGGAACGCGCTGATGCCGTGCGGCCGGTGCCGGCAGCTGCTGTACGAATTCCGTGCTCCGGGCATGCTGCTCATGACGGTGAGCGGGATCAGGACCATGGATGAGGTGCTGCCCGACGCATTTGGTCCCCAGCATCTCGCTGACGCGGGCACGGCAGGCGCCGGCACCACAGAGACAGGAGCATCACATGAGTGAGCAGTTCGACGCCGTTGACATCATCCGCACCAAGCGCGACCGGGGCACGCTGAGCCCGGCTCAGATCGACTGGACCATCGACGCGTACACCCGGGGCGCCATCGCGGACGAGCAGATGGCGGCCCTCAACATGGCGATCCTGCTCACCGGCATGGACCGGACCGAAATCTCGCGGTGGACGGCCGCCATGATCGCCAGCGGGGAGCGGATGGACTTCTCCGCCCTGGGCAAGCCCACCAGCGACAAACACTCCACCGGGGGAGTGGGTGACAAGATCACCCTCCCGCTTGCACCGCTCGTGGCGGTCTTCGGCGTCGCCGTGCCGCAGCTCTCCGGCCGCGGGCTCGGCCACACCGGCGGCACCCTGGACAAGCTTGAGTCAATTCCGGGTTGGCGCGCCCAGCTCTCGAATGACGAGATGATGGCCCAGCTCGCCGGCGTCGGCGCGGTGATCTGCGCCGCCGGTGCCGGTCTGGCACCGGCGGACCGGAAGCTCTACGCGCTGCGCGACGTGACCGGAACGGTCGAGGCCATTCCGCTCATCGCGTCGTCGATCATGAGCAAGAAGATCGCCGAGGGCACCGGCTCCCTGGTGCTTGATGTGAAGGTGGGCAGCGGAGCGTTCATGAAGGACGAGGCGCAGGCCCGCGAGCTGGCGGAAACCATGGTGGCACTCGGAACCGACGCCGGGGTGAAGACGGTGGCACTGCTCACCAACATGTCCACGCCACTCGGACTGACGGCGGGTAACGCCATCGAGGTGGAGGAATCCGTCGAGGTGCTTGCCGGCGGCGGGCCGGAGGACGTCGTCGAACTCACCGTACGGCTCGCCGAGGAGATGCTGGCCGCAGCGGGAGTCCATGATGCCGATCCCCGGCAGGCGCTGCAGGACGGCCGTGCCATGGACGTCTGGAACCGCATGATCGAGGCCCAGGGCGGGGACCCGCGTGCGGAGCTTCCGGTGGCCAGAGAATCCGAGACGGTCTATGCGCCGGCCGACGGGGTGCTCGTCGGGCTCGATGCTCTGGCGGTGGGCGTCGCGGCCTGGCGTCTCGGCGCGGGCCGTGCGCGCAAGGAGGACTCGGTGCAGGCAGGCGCCGGAGTCCGGCTCCATGCCAAGCCCGGAGCGATGGTCCGCGCCGGTGAACCCCTGATGACCCTGCTCACGGACACCCCGGAGAAATTCGACCGGGCGCGTGAGGCGCTGGAAACCGCCGTCGTCATCGCTCCGGAAGGTGCGCGTCCGGCGCAGCAGCTCATCATCGACCGCATCGCCTGACCCGCTCCGCCGGGGCAGGCGGGAGCACGGGAGCCGGTCGCCGGGAGCCGGGCGGAGCACGGGAGCCGGGAGCCGGGAGACCGGCGAAGATCCCGGGCCGCTCCGCCGGGATCGGCGAAGATCAGCCCTGAGGGCGACGCGAACACAACGCGCCGAACCCTAACCTTGGAAATAGGCTGGATCAGGGGTCCAACAGGGTGATACCCCATGGACCCCTCCGATGCGCTGCTGGCATGGTTTTAAGTACCCCCTGACACCTGTTGCGGCGGTTATCCGGCCCCATCCGCACAATCCAAGGAGCACAGGCAGTGGACGCCATTCTTGCTGTCACGAACGGACTGAGTGATTTCATCCTCAGCACCGCCGAACAGCCGTGGGTCTACCTGCTGGTGTTCATCTGCTGCACGGTCGACGGCTTCTTCCCGCCGTTCCCCAGCGAGTCGGTGGTAGTGGGGCTGGCCTCGCTGGTAATCACGCAGGGTGTCCCCGACGTATGGCTGCTGATCCTGGTTTCTTCCCTCGGCGCCTTTGTCGGTGACAACCTCGCCTATGCGATGGGCAGGGGAGTCGGCACGCAACGGTTCCGGTGGATGCGCCGGCCCCGCTCGCAGAAGGCTTTCGAATGGGCGGGCTATGAGCTTGAGAAACGTGCAGCTTCCCTGATCCTGGTTGCCCGTTTCATTCCGTTCGGCCGCGTGGCAGTCAACCTCACCGCCGGTGCCACGGGGTATTCCCGGCGGCGCTTCCTCGTTCTGACCTGCATCTCGGCAATCGCGTGGGGAAGCTACTCCGTGGGGATCGGAGCGCTTGCGGGCGCCTGGTTCAAGGACAACCACCTGCTGGGCGTCACAGTGGCGATTTCCGTTGCCGTTCTCCTCGGCTTCATCGTCGACCGCATCATCAGCGCCGTCCGGGGATCGACACCGCTGCGGCCCCGCCCCGAGCCGCTGCACCCCCGGCACCCTGACAGGCAGGGGAGTGCGGTCGCAGAGGCCGATCCGGAGACCGAACCATTGGCTTCCGCGTAGTCTTGGCCTGTGACTGAACCTATGACTTCCCTCGCGACAGACATCACCTTCGACATCCGCGCCCTGCCCAAGGTTTCGCTGCATGACCACCTTGACGGCGGCCTGCGTCCGGCGACCATCATCGAGCTCGCCGACGCGGTAGGCCACCAGCTGCCCTCCACCGATCCGGTTGCGCTGGGTCAGTGGTTCCGCGACTCCGCAGACTCCGGCTCCCTGGTGCGTTACCTGGAAACCTTCGACCACACCATCGCAGTAATGCAGACCCGCGAAGGTCTCGCCCGGGTGGCGCAGGAGTTCGTTGAGGACCTGGCGGACGACGGCGTGGTGTACGGCGAGGTTCGCTGGGCACCCGAGCAGCACCTGACGGGCGGCCTCTCCCTCGACGACGCCGTCGAGGCGGTCCAGGAGGGCCTCGATGCCGGGGTGGAGGCAGTCGCCGCACGCGGACGCACCATCCAGGTGGGCCAGCTCATCACCGCCATGAGGCATGCCGACCGCGGCCAGGAGATCGCCGAATTGGCCGTCCGGCACCGTGACCGCGGGGCCGTCGGCTTCGACATCGCGGGCGCCGAGAACTGCTTCCCGCCGGCCCGTTTCGCCGACGCATTCACCTACCTGGCCCAGCACCAGTTCCCGGCAACCGTGCACGCGGGGGAGGCCGCCGGAATCGACAGCATCGTCGACGCGCTGGTCAGCGGCCGCGCGCAGCGGCTGGGCCACGGCGTGCGCATCGCCGAGGACATCACGGTGGAATTCGACGACGACGGCGGGAGCGACGCCGGCGTGGGCATGGTCACCCTCGGCCGGGTGGCCGCCTGGGTCCGCGACCGCGGGATCCCGCTGGAAATCTGCCCCTCCTCGAACCTGCAGACCGGGGCGATCGAGGCCTTCGGCAAGGACATTGCCAGCCACCCGATCGACCTGCTGTACCAGCTCGGGTTCAACATCACGGTCAACACGGACAACCGGCTGATGAGCGGCGTGAGCCTCACGGACGAGTTCGAACTCCTCGTGGAGACCTTCGACTACGACCTGGACGACCTCCTCGACCTCACACTCAACGCCGTCGAAGCCGCATTCCTGCCGCTCGACAGCCGGACCGCGCTCGCTGAACTGATTGCGCAGGGGTACGACGGCACCGGCGGAGCATGACGGACAGTGCGCAGCGGGCGGGAGCGTCCCTGGAGCGACTGCTCGAGGTCATCGGGCAGCTGCGCGAGCACTGCCCGTGGATGGGTGCGCTGACCCACGAATCCCTCGCCGAGTACCTCGTCGAGGAGTGCTACGAACTCCTCGAGGTCCTGGAGGGTACCGCCGGGGCCGATGACCTGCGCTCGGAGCTGGGCGACGTCCTCCTGCAGGTGGTGCTCCATGCGCGCCTGCAGGAGGAACAGGGACCCTTTGCGATGGCCGATGTCATTGACGGGCTCACCGAGAAGATGATCCGCCGCAACGCGCACATCTTCACGCCCGACGGCGGTCTCCGCGATGAATTTCCGGCCTCGGTCGAGGAGATCGAGGCCGCCTGGCACAGCATCAAGCGGCAGGAGCAACCGGTAGACAGTCATCCGTTCGCCAGCATCCCGCCTGGTCTGCCTGCCCTCGCGTCGGCGGCGAAGACGCTCAAGCGCGCCCGGCGTGAGGCGGGATCCGCGCCGGAACCGGCCGCCGTCGTCGTCCGCTCTGCAGGTGCCGCTCCCGCGTCGGGTTCCGTTCCCGCGTCGGGTGCCGTTCCCGCTTCAGCTTCCGTGCCGGCGTCGGAGGAGGAGCTCGGGGAGGTGCTGCTCGCCGTCGTCGGACGCGCCGTCGATGCGGGGCTGGACCCGGAGCGGGCGTTGCGCCTGGCGGTGCGCCGGTACCAGGAGGCGCATGCCGCGCCCTGACCAGTGCCCCTCCTCCCGTTGAGTTGGCAGCGTCCGGGCGGCGCTGCCGCTCCGTGGGGTCCGAGAATCTATTCACTTGGCACGACACGCCGCTTTGCCCGCCTGGTACGGGGTGTGTCCTGACAACTCAACGGGTTAGTTGCCGTCACGGACGGTCATTGGAGCCCGCTTTCAATTAGGCTGGGTACGAATCCCCGCGCAGACGCAGCAGCCCGACTGGGCTGGGCACGTTCTCCGCTGTCCGTATGAAGAAATTCATAGCCCTTATCTGAACAGGAGCAAATCCATGGCGATCATTGATGCCATCCACGCACGCGAAATCCTTGACTCCCGCGGCAACCCCACGGTTGAGGTCGAGGTACTGCTCGACGACGACACCTTCGGCCGCGCTGCCGTCCCCTCCGGCGCGTCCACCGGAGCGTTCGAGGCGAACGAGCGCCGCGACGGCGACAAGGACCGCTACCTCGGCAAGGGTGTGCTCCAGGCCGTTGAGGCCGTCATCGAGCAGATCCAGCCGGCCCTGCTGGGCTTCGACGCGGGCGACCAGCGCGCCATCGACCAGGCCATGATCGACCTCGACGGCACCGAGAACAAGTCCAACCTGGGCGCCAACGCCATGCTCGGCGTCTCCCTCGCGATCGCCCGCGCGGCGGCCGAGTCCTCCGCGCTGCCGCTCTACCGCTACCTGGGCGGACCCAACGCGCACGTGCTGCCCGTTCCGCTCATGAACATCCTCAACGGTGGATCGCACGCCGACTCCGACGTCGACATCCAGGAATTCATGATCGTTCCCCTCGGCGCCGAATCCTACTCGGAGGGCCTGCGCTGGGGCGTCGAGGTGTACCACGAGCTCAAGAAGGTCCTCAACGAGAAGGGCCTGGCAACGGGCCTGGGCGACGAGGGCGGCTTCGCTCCGAACCTGCCGTCCAACCGTGACGCCCTCGACCTCATCACCACCGCGATCGAGCGCGCCGGCTACACCCCGGGCACCGACATCGCTTTCGCCCTGGACGTCGCCGCTTCCGAGTTCTACAAGGACGGCGCCTACCACTTCGAGGGCAAGGCGCTCGATTCGGCCGCCATGCGCGCCTACTACGAAGAGCTGGTGCGCGACTACCCGCTCGTCTCCATCGAGGACCCCCTGGACGAGGAAGACTGGGACGGCTGGAAGGCCCTCACCGAATCCCTCGGCAGAAAGGTGCAGCTGGTCGGCGACGACCTCTTCGTCACCAACCCGGTCCGCCTGGAGCGCGGCATCAAGGCCGACACCGGCAACTCGCTGCTGGTGAAGGTGAACCAGATCGGTACGCTCACCGAAACGCTGGACGCCATCTCCCTGGCCCAGCGCTCCGGGTACACCACCATCACCTCGCACCGCTCCGGTGAGACCGAGGACACCACCATCGCGGACATCTGCGTGGCAACCAACGCCGGCCAGATCAAGACGGGCGCGCCCGCCCGTTCCGAGCGCGTTGCCAAGTACAACCAGCTGCTGCGCATCGAGGAAGAGCTGGACGACGCCGCACGCTACGCCGGCCGTTCCGCGTTCCCGCGTTTCACTGCCTGATCACTCAGGCTCAGCGCGTTACCCTCGTTAAGCAGGTAACCGTCAGCCTGGGGCTCTTTCCCATGCCGGCGGCTTAGCAAGTTTGAGCGAGGAGTCCGATGTCCACCCGACGCCCCAGCGTTCCGCGCACCGCACGAGCGCGCGCAGACGGGCAGAGGCAGCCGGCTCCGCCCCTGAAGCGCCCTGGCCCCCAGGGCGCTTCAGTGCGTTCGGCGACACCGACAACAAAGCACCCGGCGGAAAAGCAGGCCGGTTCTCCCGGTGCCGGATCCCCGCCGCCCCGCAGGAAGACCTCACCGTCGGAGGCGCGGGCCGCCGAACGGTCCCAGCTCGCCGGAGCCATCCGGACCGCCAGTGCACCGTTCCGGAAGCCGGCGGAGCGGGTCATTGTTCCGGCGGAGGACGCGGAGCCGATTCCCGCGAAAGCCTTTTCCGGGCGGCTGCTGGCACTCGCCGTCGTGCTTGTCACCATCACGGTGCTGCTGGCGCCGTCCGTGCGCACCTACCTTCAGCAGCAGGCGGAGACCGAAGCACTGCAGGAGCGGATCACCGCGCTGCAGCGGGAGCAGGACACCCTTGAAACGCAGATTGCCCGCTGGGAAGATCCCTCGTACATCAAGCAGCAGGCCCGTGACCGGCTGTTCCTGGTGATGCCCGGAGAAACCCGCTACCTGGTCAAGGGCGGAACGGCTGTGGAGACCTCGGAGGAACAGCAGTCCGCTGCCTCGCCGGCGGATCTGCCCTGGGCCGATGCGCTCTGGGCGTCCGTGGAGCGCGCCGCCACCGACTAACGTTGGTTCCCGGGAAGCTTTTGTCGCCTATCTGCTGCTATAGCCCGGTCTGAGCAGCAGATAGGCGACAAAAACTCGAAATGGAAGGACCGCAGTGACCGAAGGCAACCCGCTCACACCCACACCGGCTGATCTGGAGACCCTCAGCCGGCAGTTGGGACGGCCGGTCCGCGACGTCGTCGAAATCGGCGCCCGCTGTGTCTGCGGAAACCCGCTCGTGGCCACCACAGCGCCGCGGCTCAGCAACGGCATCCCCTTTCCCACCACCTACTACCTGACGCACCCGGTCATCACCGCGGCGGTCTCCCGGCTGGAGGCCGCGGGCACCATGACGGAGATGACGGAGCGCCTCGAACGCGACCCGGATCTCGCCGAGCGTTACCGGGCGGCCCACGAGTCCTACCTGCGGGCGCGGGCCGAGATCGGGGAACGCAGCGGAATCGGTCCCGTACCCGAGATCGACGGCGTCTCCGCCGGCGGGATGCCCACCCGCGTGAAGTGCCTCCACGTCCTCGTGGGGCATTCCCTCGCGGCCGGACCGGGCGTCAACCCGCTCGGGGATGAGGCACTCGCTGCCATCTCCGGATGGTGGACCGTCGACGAATGCCGCTGCGCCGGCGCTTGGGACGAAAGCGGCGATCCGCCGGACCGCGACCTCAGCCGCCATGTGAAGACCCAGGGACTCACTCCCGAGGAACTGGACGCCAAACGCGCCGAACGCCGAACCGGCGAGGGAAAGGCCTGATATGCGAACTGCAGCCATTGATTGCGGCACCAACTCCATCCGCCTGCTTATTGCGGACGTCGACGACGGCGCAGGCCTCACCGACGTCGTGCGCCTCATGCGGGTGGTCCGCCTCGGCGAAGGCGTCGATGCCACCGGTGAGCTTTCCGAAGCCGCGCTGCAGCGGACTTTCGACGCCGTGGATGAATATGCCGCACTGATCAAGGAGCACGACGCCGGCCGCGTCCGTTTCGTGGCCACGTCGGCCACCCGGGATGCGAGCAACCGCGAGGTCTTCGTAACCGGAGTGCGGGACCGCCTCGGCGTTGAACCGGAAGTTGTCAGCGGCAGCGAGGAAGCGGAACTGTCGTTCTCCGGAGCGGCGAGCGTGCTGGCCGGCGAAAACGACGCTCCGGTGCTGGTGGTGGACCTCGGCGGCGGAAGCACAGAGTTTGTCGTCGGTACCGGCAGCCAGGTCATCGCCGGGCGCAGCATGGACATGGGGTGCGTCCGTTTCACCGAACGGTTCCTCCGCACCGATCCGCCCACGGACGCGGAAATCGCCTCCGCGGAAGAAGAGATCGGCCGCATGATCGACGAAGCCCACGCCGACGTCGACCTCTCCTCCGTGCACGGCATCATCGGGGTCGCCGGCAGCATCACCACCGTCACCGCCCACGCGCTGAAGCTTCCCGAGTACCTGCCGGAGCGCATCCACGGAACGGAACTGGGACTGACAGAGATCGACGACGCCGCCACCTCGCTGCTGCACCTCACCCGCGCCGAGCGGAAGGCACTGCCCTACATGCACCCGGGACGCGTGGATGTCATCGGTGCCGGAGCGCTCATCTGGCGCACCGTCGTCCGGCGTGTCGCGGAGGCCACCGAAAGGCGCGTGCAGGGCGCGGTTGCCAGCGAACACGATATTCTTGACGGCATTGCCCTCAGCGCAGCCTCCCGAAAGTAGCGCACGTGACAGTCTCTTCCGCGCACCACCGCGCTCACGTTTCCCGGTCCGTTGCCGCCGCCCTGGCGCTCTCGCTCGGCCTGGCCACCGCCGTCGTCGGTCCGGCGGACAGGGCAGGCGCCCACGGAGGTGAGCTTCGCGACCGCGAATACTGGGTGGAGGATTATGGGATCGCCGAGGCCTGGGAAGACACCAGGGGAGCCGGTGTCACGGTTGCTGTGATCGACAGCGGGGTTGACGGAAGCCACCCCGACCTTGAGGGCGTTGTCACCGGAGGCACCGATGTGTCCGGTGCAGGAGCGCCCGACGGGCAGCGCGGAATCGGGGAAGTGCCCGAGCACGGCACACTGGTGGCGAGCCTGATCGCCGGCCGCGGACATGAGCCAGAGGAACCGGTTGCATCCGCATCGCCCTCAGCGTCGGCGAAGCCCTCTGCTTCGGCGAAAGCGTCCGCCGAAGCCTCCGCGGACGCGTCCGCGGAAGCGGAGGCCGAAGCCAGCAGGGAGGCGGAGGACTCACCCCTCCAGACCGCCGGGCGGGGGGCCGACGGTGTGGTCGGTGTGGCACCGGAGGCCGAGCTGCTGGCGGTCTCGCTCTGGATCGCAGGGGAGGCGACCGGCGCCAATCCCGCAGGCGTCAGCATCGATGACCAGATCCCCAACGCGGTGCGCTGGGCCGTGGACAACGGTGCCTCGGTAATCAACATGTCGCTGGGCAGCACGTCGCCCACCTGGCCGGAAAGCTGGGACGAGGCGTTCCTCTACGCGGAACAGAAGGACGTTGTCATTGTCGCCGCCGCGGGCAACCGGGCCGGAGGCTCCGTTCAGGTCGGCGCACCGGCCACCATGCCCGGCGTGCTGGCCGTGGGCGGACTGGACGCCAAGGGCGCGGCCAGCCGGGAATCCTCCTCCGAAGGCATCAGTATCGGTATCGCCGCGCCTGCCGAGAATCTTGTAGGGGCGCTGCCGGGCGGCCTGTATGCGAGCAAGTGGTCCGGCACCTCGGGCGCTGCCCCGCTGGTCTCCGGGGTGGCAGCACTCATCCGCGCCAAGTATCCGGACCTGACCGCCCCGCAGGTCATCAACCGGATCATCATGACGGCGCGTGATGCAGGCATACCGGGCAAGGACACCATTTACGGCCACGGGATCCTCGACGCAGACGCCGCGGTGAACGCAGACCTGACCGTTCCCGAGGAGCGGCTGCTCGGCGCAGGCGGCGTAGTCAGCATGGCCCAGTACATCGAGACCTACCGCCGCGGGGAGGTGCCCCCGCCGCCCCCGCCGGAAGCAGCGCCGGAGGAGGAACCGCTTCCCGATATCCCGGAACCGACCGTCCCGGCCGCACAGGAACGGACCTCGTCGGCAAGCTCGCTGCCGGCGTTCATCGTGTTCGGATTCGGCGGGCTGATCCTGGTCATCCTGCTTGGCGGAACGTACCAGGTGATCCGGATTTATCGCGACGGCCGGGCGGACGAGGACCCCTCAGAACCCGCTAGTGAAGATTTTCACAAAGTCCGGTAGGCTTGAGTCATGGCTCAAACCCCCTCGTTTTCTGATCGTCCCCGGATTCTCGTTGTCGGCGGCGGCTACGTCGGTCTTTACGTAGCCCACAAGCTGCAGAAGAAGGTGAAGGCACACGGCGGGATCGTCACGCTCGTGGATCCTTTGCCGTACATGACTTACCAGCCCTTCCTGCCCGAGGTGGCAGGGGGCAACATCGAGGCGCGTCACGCCGTCGTCTCCCACCGCATGCACCTGACGGACACCGAGCTCATCACGGGCAAGGTCACCGGCGTCAACCACTCCTCACGCACCGCCACCGTTGATCCGGCCGACGGCAGTGAGCCCTTCGAACTGCCCTACCGCGACATCGTCATTGCGGCCGGTGCCATCACCCGCACCTTCCCGATCGAGGGGCTGGCAGAAGAAGGCATCGGTATGAAGACCATCGAGGAAGCCGTCGCCGTGCGCAACGGACTCCTGGAGCGGATTGAGACCGGCTCGATGATGCAGCCCGGTCCGGAGCGGGACCGCGCCCTGACCTTCGTGGTTGTCGGCGGCGGATTCGCAGGTATCGAGGCGCTCGCCGAGATGGAGGACCTGGCGCGCGCTGCGGTCAAGAAGAACCCGCGGCTTGAGCGGTCCGATATCCGGTTTGTCCTGGTCGAGGCCATGGGGCGCATCATGCCCGAGGTCACCGAGGAACAGGCCAAGTGGGTTGTGGAGCACCTGCGTGCCCGCGGTGTCCAAGTCAAGCTCAACACTTCGCTCGCCAGCGCCAAGGGCGGCAGGCTCAAGCTCATCAACATGCCGGACAAGTCCCCGGCCGATGAGTTCGAGACCGACACCCTCGTGTGGACTGCCGGCGTGCAGGCCAACCCGGTGGTCCGCAACACCGACTTCCCGATCGACGAGCGCGGCCGCGTCCGCGCCAACCCGGAACTGCGCATCACCGGCGACAACGGCCCGCTGGACGGCGCCTGGGCAGCCGGCGACGTCTCTGCCGTTCCTGACCTGTCCGGAGGCGGCGTAGGCGGTTTCTGCGTCCCGAACGCACAGCACGCCGTCCGTCAGGCGAAACTCCTTGCCGACAACATCTACGCCGAGCGCTACGGTGTGGGCCGCGTCCGCGAGTACAAGCACAAGAACCTCGGTGCGGTTGCCGGGTTCGGCCAGTACAAGGGTGTCGCCAACATCATGGGCTTCGGCATGCGCGGACTTCCCGCATGGCTGGCCCACCGCGGCTACCACGGCATGGCAATGCCCATGTTCGAGCGTAAGTTCCGCGTTGTCGGCAACTGGGTGCTCGGGTTCGTCTTCGGGCGTGACACCACCCAGCTGATGGACCTGCAGAGCCCGCGCCGCGCCTTCCGCGAGGCTGCTGCCCCGCCGGCGAAGAAGCAGGAAGCAGCTCCTTCCCTGGACAAGGGCCGCTCCGAGGACACGGAGAAGGCCAAGGCAAAGGCCTAGTAACTGCCAGTACGACGGCGGCGCCCCCGGTGGGTGCCGCCGTCGTGCGTTTAAGCGGTTATAGTTCTCAATCGTGAGGACCCGCCCCGAGACGCCCGCCGACCGCCCGGCCGCGCCGGCGGTCACCGCGACCGTTTTGGGCCCCACCGTGGATCACCAGACGCGGTGCGTACACTACCGGACAGAGCTCGACGTCGTTGCCATCCGGTTCAAGTGCTGCGGCGAGTTTTATCCGTGCCACCTGTGCCACGAGGAAACGGCCGACCATGACGCTGCGGTGTGGCCGCCGGAGGATCAGGGAACCCATGCGATCCTCTGCGGTGTCTGCGGCGGGACCATGTCCATCCGGGACTACCTGGACGCTGACGGCTGCGCCTCCTGCCGGGCGCCGTTCAACCCGGGGTGCCGCCTGCACAAGCACCTGTACTTCGGGTAAACAGCACCGCCTGACTTCCGTTTCCGGGACGGTGCCCCAGGTGGGACTCGAACCCACACTGTGAAGATTTTAAGTCTCCTGCCTCTGCCATTGGGCTACTGGGGCGTAACGTGCGGTGGACTTCCCGACGGGCGCGCCGCGGGAGCGTCCCGTCAAGAATACGCGACCCTGGCGGGCCCCGGCCTTTCCGGCCGCGACGGCAGTCAATACCCCTGTGACGAGTGTTACAAGGATGTAACCAGATTTGCTTATCTTGGACACGTTTTTGCACTAGCTTTTTCACATACCAGGAACACCTGGTGATCGCATCAAAGGCTGATCGAGCCTTTCGATCGAGGAGATAAATTTCATGACAGCAACACGTAACTCCGCGCGGTTTGGCATCGGGGAGAATGCTCCGCGCGCAGCGAAGATTGCGGCCCTGAGTCTGGGCGTCGCGCTCTTCGCATCTGCCTGCGGTGGCAATCCCACCCCCGAAGAAGAAGGCGGCGCATCTTCGGCACCGGCAGCGTCGGGGCTGACCTGCCCCGAGAGTCAGGGCGGCGCAGCCCCCGAGCCCGGCGAGAAGGGAGATCCTGCGGCAGTGCCCGAGGCGGAAACAACGTCCGACTCGCCACTGGTGCTCGGATCGCTCCTGCCTACCACAGGCGCCCTCGCGTTCCTCGGTCCTCCCGAAATTGCCGGCGTCAACCTCGCCGTTCAGGAGATCAATGAGGCCGGCGGTGTGCTCGGCCAGGACGTCGAGATCATCCACCGCGACTCCGGTGACACCACCACGGACATCGCAACGCAGTCCGTCACCGACCTCCTGTCCCAGGATGTCAGCGCGATCATCGGGGCGGCGTCGTCGGGCGTATCGCAGACGGTGATCAACCAGATCACCGGTGCCGGGGTTGTCCAGATGTCGCCCGCGAACACCTCGCCGGACTTCACGGACTGGGATGACAACGGCCTGTACTGGCGTACTGCACCCTCCGACGTCCTGCAGGGCCGGGTGCTCGGCAACTACATCATGGCCTGTGGCGCCCAGACTGTGGGCATGATCGTACTCAACGATGCGTACGGTACCGGACTGCAGGCGAGCATCAAGGAAGCCGTTGAGAGCGCAGGCGGCCAGGTTGTGGCCGAGGAACTGTTCAACGAGGGCGATTCACAGTTCAGCAGCCAGGTCGACGCACTTGTCGCAGCCGAACCTGACGCCTATGTGGTCATCAGCTTCGACCAGGCCAACAGCATCGTTCCGCTGATGACCGGTCAGGGTGTAGACCCCGGTTCCATGTTCTTCGTGGACGGCAACACCGCCGACTACAGCGAGGACCTGGATCCGGGAACGCTTGAGGGCGCACAGGGCACCCAGCCCGGTTCCTTCGCAGGAGACGAGTTCAAGGATGCGCTGGCTGAGATTGATGACAGCCTGAACGTCTGGAACTACGCAGGTGAAAGCTACGACGCCGTGAACCTCATTGCCCTTGCAGCGGATGCCGCAGGAAGCACTGACGGGGCCGCGATCGCAGCTGAACTTGAGGCGGTTTCCAAGGAGGGTACCGAGTGCTTCGACTACGCAGGCTGCATCACGCTCCAGCGCGAGGGTGAGGATATCGATTACCAGGGCATCTCCGGACCGATCACCTTCGATGAGAACGGTGACCCGACGGAAGCCTTCATCGGCATCTACGAGTTCGATGAGAACAACACACCGCAGCCCTACCGTTCCGAGGCAGGACAGCTCTAGGGCAGGGCGTACCACCTGATTCACCCGCACAACAGAAGGGCCCTTCCCGGTTGACCAGTTCAGCCGGGAGGGGCCCTTCTGGTCGTTGGGGACCCCGGTGGGGGACCGCCGTCGCGGGTGGTGAGGGTCTGGAACCGCCGTCGCGGGTGCTGAGGGCCGGGGACCGCCGTCGCGGGTGGTGAGGGCCGGGGACACAGAAGAGGCCCTCTCCGGCTGAACTCGTCAGCCGGAGAGGGCCTCGGTCAGGACGTTGCTACGCCGTGTCGGCGAGGGTCCCGAGGTAGAGCTGGATTACCTTCGGGTCCTTCATGAGTTCCCGTCCTGTGCCCGTATAGGCGTCCTTGCCCTGGTCGAGGACGTAGGCGCGGTCACAGATCTGCAGGCATCGCCGCGCGTTCTGCTCGACCATGATCACCGAGACCCCCGCCCGGTTGATTTCATGCACCCGGAGGAACGTCTCGTCCTGCTTGACGGGGGAGAGGCCCGCGGACGGCTCGTCGAGGAGCAGCACAGCAGGCTCCATCATCAACGCCCTCCCCATGGCCACCATCTGGCGTTCGCCGCCGGAGAGGGACCCCGCACGCTGGGCACGCCGCTTGCCGAGTTCGGGGAAGAGGTCGGTGACAAAGTCAAACCGCTTCCGGAAGTCCTTCGGCCGCTGGTACATGCCCATCTGGAGGTTCTCCTCGATGGTCAGGGAAGCAAAGACGTTGTTGTTCTGCGGGACAAAGCCCACGCCCTTGGTGACGAGCTTGTTGGCCTTCAACCCGGTGATGTCCTGGTCCCGCACCACCACGGTGCCGGAGTGCACTTTCACGAGGCCGAACATCGCCTTGAGCAGTGTCGACTTGCCGGCGCCGTTGGGGCCGATGATTCCGATCAGCTCACCCGAGCGCGCTTCGATGGAGCACCCGTTCAGGATGTTCACGCCGGGCAGGTAGCCCGCCACGAGGTCGGTGACCTTCACGACGGACTTTCCCGGCACCGCGTCGGTTCCGGCCGTCTGCCCGGGCCCTGCCGTTCCCGCTGATTCACTCATGGCCGCTTCTCCTCTGGTCCGGTCTCGCCTGTGGGGCCCGCGTCTCGTGGACGGCCTTCAAGCTCGGTGATTCTGGTGTGGCTCAGGAGGCCCGCGTTCTCGGTCCCCACCACGGATTCCTCGTCATGGGACAGCTCGGACTCGAGCTGCTCAACGCCGTGGGAGTCACCGAGGTCCACATCGTGGTGCGCACCCAGGTAGGCGTCGATGACCGCCTGATCCTTCATGACGACGTCGGGAGTTCCCTCCGCGACCACGCGGCCTTCCGCCATGACCACCACCCAGTCCGCCACGTGGCGGACCATGTGCATGTCGTGTTCGACGAAGAGGACGGTCATGCCCTCCGCCTTGAGGTTCTTGATGTGATCGAGCAGGGACTGGGTGAGCGCCGGGTTCACGCCGGCCATCGGCTCATCGAGCATCACCAGGCGGGGCTTGACCATCAGCGCCCGGGCCATCTCCAGGAGCTTGCGCTGGCCGCCGGACAGGGAGGCTGCGTAGTCGTCCGTCTTGGTGTCCAGCTTGAACTTCTGCAGCAGCACCTCCGCCTGCGCGGTGATCTCCTTCTCCCGTCCGCCCCACAGGCCCTTGAACAGCGCGCGTGCAAGGCTCTCGCCGGGCTGGTCGGTGGCGCCCAGGCGCATGTTCTCCATGACGGTGAGCTTGCCCATGACCTTGGTCAGCTGGAAGGTGCGGACCATGCCCAGGCGCGCCACCTTGTAGGGGGCGACGCCGGCCAGCGAGTGACCGTCGAAGTCCCATTCACCGCTCTGCGGGGTATCGAACCCGGTCAGCAGGTTGAACAGGGTGGTTTTCCCGGCTCCGTTGGGCCCGATCAGTGCAGTGATCTTGTTCCGGGGGATCTCCAGATAGTCGACGTCGACGGCGTTGATGCCGCCGAAGCTCCGGGTGACCTTCCGGGCCGTGATGATCGGATCGCGCTTGCGGCAGCCCGGCCCGGGGGTGTCCTCGGTGATGGGCCGCGAATCGGTCATGTAGTCGGTCTGGTCGGCCGGAGAGCCGGCCGACGGCGCGGACCGGCCGGTGGCTGCATGCGCTGCCCGCCGGCCTCCGGATTGTGCTGCAGGTTTCGCAGTAGGGTCGCTCATGCGAACGCCAACTCCTTCTTGTTGCCGAGTACGCCCTGCGGCCTGAAGATCATCAGCAGCATGAGCGCAACACCCACCAGGATGTACCGGAGCTGACCGGCCTGGACGTTGGTGAGGAATGTGATGGCGCCGGTTTCAATGGCGCCGAAGAGCAGGCTCTGGGTGAGTGAGAGGACCACCCAGAAGATCATTGCTCCGATGACGGGTCCCAGCACGGTGGCCATGCCGCCGAGCAGGAGGACCGTGTACAGGAAGAACGTCAGCTCGGTGGCGTAGTTGGCCGGCTGGACGGCGCCACGCGGGATCACGAAGATCATGCCCGCGACCGTTCCCATGAGGCCGCCGATGATGAGCGCCTGCATCTTGTACGCATACACGTTCTTGCCCAGGGCGCGCACGGCGTTTTCATCCTCGCGGATGCCTTTGAGCACACGGCCCCACGGGCTGCGCATGAGCGCCCAGACGGCGAGGCAGGCCAGCGCCACGATGGTCCAGGCGATAACCCGGACAAACAGGCCGTTCTGGTTCATGCTGACGGGACCGATGTTGTAGGTCCCCTCAGGAATGAAGTTCAGCGCGAAGAAGCCCGTTTCAAAACCCTGGGCCAGCCCGTTGGCTGAGCCGGTGATTTCAGTGAGCCCGTTGGTGGTGACGATGTACCGCACAATTTCCGCGGCCGCGATGGTCACGATCGCGAGATAGTCTGCTCGCAGCCGGAGGGTTGGAATACCCAGTATGACGGCGAAAATCACCGAGGCGAGCAACGCCACCAGTACTGCCACGGCAACCGGTGCGTTGAACGTCAGCGTCGAGATGGCGTAACCGTAGGCGCCCATCGCCATGAAGCCTGCCTGCCCGAAGTTGAGCAGGCCGGAGTAGCCGAAGTGCACCGCGAGGCCGAGGGCCGCAAGTGCGTATGCCGCCGTCGTCGGGCTGATGATTTCGCCGAAGGCGAGGGAGAAAATGTTGCCGAAGTCCATATCAGGAGCCCCTAACCTATGCGCTCGCGGCGGCCCAGGATGCCCTGCGGCCGGAAGAGCAGAACCAGAATCATGATGAGCAGAGCGCCGACGTACTTCAGGTCGGCCTGCAGCCAGATGGTGGAGACCTCGACGAAAAGTCCCACGATGACCGAGCCGAGGAGCGCGCCGAAGACGGTGCCCAGTCCACCCAGGACAACGCCTGCGAAGATCAGGAGCAGGATCTGCTGGCCCATGTTGAAGGAGACCCCGGGCCGGTAGTAGGCCCAGAGGATACCTCCGAGCGCCGCGAGCGCGCCGCCGATGACCCAGACAAGCCTGATGACACGGTCAACGTCGATGCCCGATGCCGCAGCCAGGGCGGGGTTGTCGGCAACCGCACGGGTTGCCTTTCCGATGCGGGTGCGCAGCAGCAGGAACGCGATCAGGAGAATGGCGATGAGGCTGACGATCAGTGAGGTCAGGTTGTTCCGCGTGATCGAGATCAGCCCGAAGTTCAGCATCTGGCCCTGTGCTCCCGGAAGCTGCTGGGTGGCGCCGCCGAAGTTGAACTGGATGATGTAGCGCAGCGCCAGGGCCAGTCCGATGCTGACAATCATCATCGGGATGAGGCCGGAGCCGCGCTGCCGCAGCGGCTTCCACAGGCCTGCATCCTGGACAAACCCGAGCGCGGCGCCGCCAAGCACCGCGAGGACAATGGCCAGGAAGGCGGGAAGGCCCAGTGCGGCGAACCCGAAGGCGAAGACCGCACCGGCGGTGACCATCTCGCCGTGGGCGAAGTTGGTGAGACCGGTGGTGCCGAAGATCAGGGACAGGCCGACGGCGCTCAGCGCGAGGAGGAGGCCGAAGCTCAGGCCGGCAACAGTCCTGTCCACCAGGGTGTCGAGGAAGTTGCTCCCGGCTGTCACGATGCCCTCGCCGAAGAGAAAGAGGGTGGTGATGTTGGTGGTTCCCGCGAAGGTGACAGTGCGGGGGTTCTCCTGCCCCTCGGCCAGGGCGGCACCTTCGGGAAGGGTGGATTCATCGAGTTCCACCTCATACGCGCCCTGCTCCGGGACCTCGATGGTCCAGGAGCCGTTCTCGTTCGAGGTGGTCTCACCTTCGAATCCTTCGCCGGTGACGGTGATGCGGACGTCCGCGAGCGGGCCGTCGGCATTCCGCAGCACGCCGCTGATCCGGTTCTGGAATTCCCCGGCCTGGACGGAGGCGGGGC
>NZ_KI914587.1:34744-46824 GCF_000520475.1 Arthrobacter sp. 35/47 | reverse complement strand
TTCATGCTGTCCGCTCCCGCGTGGAGTGATGCTCCAGCTGCGGGTGCGCTGATGAACAGTGCGGCCAGGAGGCCGGCTGCCAGGAGGAGTAGCCTCCTGTGCCACGCCGGCATTGGCTTGGTTATCAAGTTATGAACCTCCACGATGGTGGCCCGTCCGTCGAGGTACGACGGCTCTCGGGCCTGTGATCGAAGTCACGCAGTGTGGAGATCATGTTACCTGCGCTGTGTTACCACTTTTCGCCATACGGGGGCGCAAAGGTAGCGATTGGATAACAACTGTTCGGCAAGGGTTACCAGCGGGTAGCGCAAGAGCGCGGCAGGGCGGAAACTGTCCTCCGAGCCGAAGCGCCTAGAGCGCGCCGAAGGTGCGCCTAGAGGTAGAGGCCGGTGCCGGCGTCGTCCTTTTCCGGTTGCGCCACGGCATGGATGTCCCGCTCACGGAGCAGGATGTAGTCGGTGCCGCCGACGTCGACCTCGGATTTGTCCTCCGGATCGAACAGCACGCGGTCGCCGCGCGAAACCTGCCGGACGCTGGGGCCGGCCGCTGCGACGTCGGCCCAGGCCAGCCGCTTGCCCATCACCGCGGTGGCGGGAATGACAATGCCCGAGGTCGACCGGCGCTCGCTGCTGTCCTTGTCCAGGATCACCAGGAGCCGGTCGTGGAGCATTTTCAGCGGCAGGGCATCGGGCAACGGGGCCTTGGTGGCTGGTGGGTTCGACACGCGGACAGTCTACCGTCGGGCATCCGGCGCAGCCGACTCCGCAGCCGACTCCGCAGCCGACTCCGCAGCCGACTCCGCAGCCGACTGCGCAACCGACTCCGCAACCGACGTGGCAGCGACCGGGCGGCAGGAACAAAAACGCTGGAAAACCGTTGATATTGGTAGGGTTGAAACATCTCAGCCCCCAGATGGAGGACTACAACACAATGGCACTCGGCGGTAACCCGGTATTCAACGGTAAGAACTTCCGTACCGCTGCCCGCGGCGACAATCCGGCAGCGTACGGTTCAACAGCTTTGGCCGGTCAAACGGTCATGAACCAGCAGCAGCTGGAGCACCTCTACAACCAGCCTTCGGCAGGTCCGGCGGAGACCGGCCGCATGACGTTCGACGACGTAATCGTCAAGACCATCGCCACCATCGGCATGGTGCTGATCGGCGCGGCGGTTCCTGCGTTCCTGTTCCCGTCACTGGCGCCCCTGCTGATGATCGTCGGCCTGATCGGCGGCTTCGTCCTGGGCCTCGTCAATGCGTTCAAGCGCGAGCCCGTTCCCGCGCTGATTCTCGGCTACGGCTTCCTTGAGGGCCTGTTCCTCGGCGGGCTCACCATGTTCCTCGAGGCGCAGTTCCCGAACATTGCCATGCAGGCTCTGCTGGGCACCCTGTCGGTGTTCGCCGTGACCCTCGTGCTCTTCAAGAGCGGCAAGGTCCGTGCAACCCCCAAGGCCATGAAGATCTTCATGATCGCCATGATCGGCTACGCACTGTTCAGCCTGGTCAACCTTGGCCTGATGGTCTTCGGCGTCAGCAATGACCCGTGGGGTCTGCGCACCGGCATCGAAATCTTCGGTATCCCGCTGGGCGTCTTGATCGGTGTGCTGGCTATCGGCCTGGCTGCGTTCTCCCTGGTCATCGACTTCACCATGATCAGCGAGGGCGTCCGCAACGGCGCCGCCCGCAAGTACTCCTGGACGGCGGCCTTCGGCCTGACTGTCACCCTGGTGTGGCTGTACGTCGAGTTCCTGCGCATCATTGCGATCCTGCGCGGCAGCGAGTAAACGAAGTACAACTAGCAGCGAAAACCCCCGGCACTGGAAACGGTGCCGGGGGTTTTCTGTGTCCGGTGTTTCCTGTGTATCGCCTGCGGAACTTTCGGGCAGATCTGGTGGGTCCGACGGCGGATACGTCGCCGGATCTGCCCGAAAGTTCCGGGAGGTCAGCCGGAGGTGCGCAAAAGTTCCGGGAGGTCAGGAGACGCGGCCCGCACCGTCCGCGGGTGACACTGCGAAGATGGCCGGCTCGGTGAAGTCAGCGTCGGCAAACGCAGCAGTGACGGCGGAACTCACCCGGTCAATGTCCTCAATCCGCGTCAGCGCAATGGCGGAACCGCCGAAGCCCCCGCCCGTCATGCGGGAACCCAGCGCGCCGGCTGCCCGCGACGCCTCCACGGCGAGATCGAGTTCGGGACAGGAGATCTCGAAGTCGTCCCGCATCGAGAGGTGGCTGGCGTCGAGCAGCGGTGCGATGGCGTGCGGACCCTCTGTACGGAGGAGTACGACGGCGTCCTGAACCCGCGCGTTCTCTGTCACCACATGCCGTACCCGGCGGAACGTCTCCTCGTCCAGCAGGCCGGATGCCTCCTCGAGGTCATCCTCGCTCAGGTCCCGTAGGGCGGAAACCCCCATCACGTCAGCGCCCACCTCGCACGCCCGCCGGCGTGCCGCATAGCCGCCGGTTGCGTGGGAATGGCTGACCCGGGTGTCGATCACGAGCAGGGCCAGGCCGTTTTCCGCCAGGGGCAGCGGGACGAGGTCCGCCTGCCGGGTGCGGCAATCGAGAAAGACCGCGTGGCCCCGCCGGCCGAGCAGGGACGCTGACTGGTCCATGAGGCCGGTCGGTGCCCCCACCATCTCGTTCTCGGCCCGCTGGCCGATGAGCGCGAGCTCCGGGCCGGTCAGCCCGAGGGTGAACAGCTCGTTCGCCGCCACCGCGACGGCACACTCAATGGCGGCGGAGGAAGAGAGCCCGGCCCCCACCGGGACCTGCGAGTCGATCAGAAGATCAAGGCCCCGGACCGGGTGCCCGGCCTGGCGCAGCGCCCAGAGGACTCCCACCGGGTAGGCGGCCCAGCCCTCGACGTCGCCGGCGGCAAGCTCCTCCAGATCGCTGATCACCACTTCACCTGAGCCGGAGAAGGTCGAACTGACGCGCACGACCGAATCCTTCCGGACGGATGCGGCCACTGAGGTGGCGCGGTCGATCGCGAAGGGCAGGACAAACCCGTCGTTGTAGTCGGTGTGTTCGCCGATGACGTTCACGCGGCCGGGGGCGGCCCAGATGCCTGCGGGCGCATGCCCGAAGCGGTCCTTGAACTGTTGGCTGAGGGTCATGCTGTTTCCTTCCCTGCGGGGGTCGCGGCGCGGAGGGTGGCGGCAACCTGCTCCGGAGTGGTGTCGTTGATGAAGGCGCCCATTGCTGCTTCCGAACCGGCGAGGAACTTCAGCTTATCCTCGGCCCTGCGGGGTGAGGTGAGCTGGAGATGCAGGTAGCCGGCCTCACGCAGTTCGGGAACCAGGGGCGCCTGGTGCCAGGCGGCGATGTACGGGGTGGGCGTGCTGTACATGCCGTCCACCCGGGCCAGGAGATCGAGGTAGAGGGTGGTCAGCTCGTCCTTTTCCCCGTCGGTGAGGGCCGCGATGTCGGGCACGTGGCGGTGCGGGACCAGGTGCACCTCAACCGGCCAGCGTGCAGCAAACGGCACATACGCGCTGAAGTGCTTCCCCTCCAGGACCATGCGCTCGCCGGAGTCCCGTTCCGACTTCAGCACCGACCCCAGGAGGGTTTCGCGTCCGTCAACGGCGTCGAAGTAACGCCGGGCGGCCCTGCCCATCAGCGCTGCACGCGGCGTCACGAAAGGGTAGGCGTAGATCTGCCCGTGCGGGTGGAGCAGCGTCACGCCGATGTCCGCGCCGCGGTTCTCGAACGGGAAGACCTGCCGGATGCCCTTCATCGCCGAGAGCGCTTCCGTACGCTGGGCCCACGCATCGATGACCGTCCGCGCCCGCTCCGGCGGGAGTGACCCGAAGGAGCCTTCGTGGGCGGAATCGAAGGCGACCACTTCGCACCGACCGAAGGCCGACGTCGTCGTACCCCAGCCGGTGTTTGCGGGCTGAAGGTCCGGAAGCTCGCCAAGGGCCGGTCCGAAGGAGGAGAACCGGTTCTCGAAGACCACCACCTCGTAGTCGGAGGCCGGTATCTCGGAGAGGTTGTCCGCCGTGGAGGGGCAGAGCGGGCACTGGTCTGCGGGGGGAAGGTGGGTGCGGGTCTGGCGGTGCGCGGCCACGGCGGTCCACTCGCCGGTCAGTGGGTCATACCGCACGTCGCCGGTGCCGCCCCGCGGAGGCAGGCCGCGTTGGTCGGCCACGGCGGCTGAATCTGCGTGCAGTGCCGCCGCCTCTTTGGTGGCGTCGAAGTAGATCAGCTCGCGCCCGTCGGAGAGTCGGGTGGGGGTTACCTGGGTCATGGGGTGTCCTGGGGATTCGGGGGCGGGGTAGCGGAGGGTGTGAGGACGTCGGTGGTGCGCGCGTAGTGCGGGTCTTCGGGGGATGAATCGGTGACCAGGCAATGAACCTGGTCGATCCCTGCGATCCTGGCGAGGCTCACGGTGCCGAACTTGGTGGAGTCGGCGAGGACAACCAACCGGCCGCACTGCTCGGCGAAGGCCCTGTTGGTATCCGCCTCAGCCAGGTTGGGGGTGGTGATCCCTGCCCGGGAGTCCACACCGTGGGCGCCCATGAAGCAGAGGTCCACGTTGAGGGACCGGACGGTGGCGGTGGCGATCGGCCCTACGAGCGCTTCCGAGGGGGAGCGCTCACCGCCGGTCAGCAGCACGGTGACGCCGGGCGGTGCGGTGCGGTGCAGCTTTTCGGCGGCCGGCAGTGAGTTGGTGAGCACCGTGAGGGGCCCGGTCAGGTGATCGACGAGGCGGTAGGTGGTGGTGCCTCCGGTGAGGGCCACCGTCATTCCTGGCTGGATGAGCGCCGCCGCCGTTGCCGCAATCGATTCCTTGGCGTCCGTCCGCTGCTCTGCGTTGACGCCGAACCCGGGTTCGAGGGCGCTCAGCGCCGTGCGGGATGCGGCCCCGCCATGGACCTTGCGGAGGGCGCCGGCGGCGTCGAGGCCGTCGATGTCCCGCCGGATGGTCATCTCGGAGACGCCGAGGCTCTCGGCCAGTTCGCTGACCCGCACGGTCCGCTGGACGCCCAGCTTCGCGAGGATCGCGGCGTGCCGGTCGGCGGCGAGCATGGGAACTCCAGGAGGGTCGGCGGGATCACAGGACGTGCTTAACAAAATACAACGTTTCCGAACATTTTCAAACAGTCAGACGAAGCGGAGTTCCAAGGGTCTTGTGAAAAGATTGAGTCATGACGCGTCCATCGCGGCCGGAAACGCAGCAGGTGCCCCTGGGTGCCTTCAGCGTGCCCCTGGATCGGGCGCCGGGCGAGGACGTTCCCTACGCACTGCGGGTCAGCGCCGCCTGGGCGTGGCGGGTCGGTCTGATCCTCGTGGTGTCGGCCGCGTTGGTCTGGTTGCTCGGCCAGATCTCGCTCCTCGTGATTCCGCTGATGATAGCGGGACTGCTCTCGAGCCTGCTTGCCCCGGCCGTAACCTTCCTGCGCCGGCGCAGGATCCCGAGCGGCATAGCCGTGGCGATGACCGTTCTCGGCTTCCTCACTGCGGTCGCTGCCACCCTCTCGCTCGTCGGGCAGCAGCTCGCAGTGGGATTCGCTTCCCTCTGGGATGAGGCGCTGGCGGGTATCGACCAGGTCCAGGACTGGCTTTCCCTGGGTCCGCTGCACCTCACCACCTCGCAGATCGACGGGTTCATCGACGAGGTGGCCGCCGCCGTGGACAACAACAGCGGCGTCATTGTCAGCGGAGCCCTCTCCTTCGGCAGCGGCGCCAGCTACTTCATGGCAGGGCTCCTGCTGACCGTATTCGCGCTGATCTTCTTCCTGCACGACGGCGACCTCATCTGGCGCTTCATTGCCGGCCTTGCGCCGCGCCGGGCCAGAGCGGCGGTCCTCGGCGCCGGACGGCAGGGCTGGACGTCCATGGCCAACTACGTCCGGGTGCAGATCCTCGTGGCCTTCATCGACGCAGTGGGAATCGGCCTGGGCGCCGCGATTATCGGGGTGCCGCTGGTTCTGCCGCTGACCGTCCTGGTATTCCTCGGCTCCTTCATTCCGATCCTGGGCGCCCTCTTCACCGGTATGGTGGCCGTCCTCCTGGCGCTGGTGGCCAACGGGTGGGTCAACGCGCTGGTGATGCTGGCCATCGTGTTTGTGGTGCAGCAGGTAGAAGGGCACATCCTGCAGCCGTTCATCATGGGCAGGGCAGTCTCCCTGCACCCGCTCGCCGTGGTCCTCGCTGTTGCGGGAGGAACGCTGGTCGCGGGCATTCCCGGTGCGCTGTTCTCGGTGCCGGTCCTTGCCACCCTCAACACCGTGGTGCGGTACATTTCCGGGCGCGCCTGGGAAGCCGACCCGGCGCTCGGCCCGCCTGACCGGCAGCCTGCACCAGCGTCCCAGCCTCCCGGTGAGTCCACCGGAACCGCCCCCTCTCCGAAAGAAGCCTCATCGTGACCACCGATCTCGCCCAGCTGGCAGTGACCGTCGAGGACGTCCTCGCAGCGCAGAAAATGCTCGACGGCGTGATTGCGTACACCCCGATCGAGGACTCCCGCGCGCTCGGAAGGCTGACGGGCGCCAGGGTCTCGCTCAAGTGCGAGAACCTGCAGCGTGCCGGATCCTTCAAGGTGCGCGGCGCATACGTACGGATGGCCCGGCTCTCCGAGGAGGAACGCGCCCGCGGCGTGGTGGCGGCATCCGCAGGCAATCACGCCCAGGGCGTTGCGGTGGCGGCTGCGCGGCTGGGCATCAAGGCACGCATCTACATGCCCCTCGGGGTGGCGCTGCCCAAGCTTGCGGCAACCCGCGGGCACGGCGCCGAGGTGATCCTCCACGGCCACAACGTCGATGAGGCCCTGACCGAGGCCAAGCGGTACGCGGACGAGCACGGCGCCGTCTTTGTCCACCCGTTCGACAACGTGGACGTCGTCGCCGGGCAGGGAACCATCGGACTGGAGATCCTCGAGCAGGTGCCCGACGTCGACACCATCCTCATGGGGGTGGGCGGCGGCGGGCTGCTGGCCGGCGTCGCCGTCGCGGTCAAGGCGCGCGCCCGCGAGTTGGGCCGGGAGATCCGCGTGATCGGGGTCCAGGCGGAGAACGCCGCGGCATACCCGCCGTCCCTTGCCGCCGATGCGCTGGTTCCGCTGAAGAAGGTGTCCACCATCGCCGACGGTATCGCCGTGGGCCGGCCCGGGCAGCTTCCGTTCTCGATCATCCGGGAACTGGTGGACGACGTCGTCACGGTCAGCGAGGACTCCCTCGCCCGGGCGCTGATCTTCCTCCTGGAGCGCTCCAAGATGGTGGTGGAGCCTGCCGGCGCAGTGGGCGTCGCGGCACTGCTGGACGGGAAGCTCACCGAGAACGGCGCCAACCCGGGGAACACCGTGGTGGTGCTCTCGGGCGGCAATATCGATCCGATGCTGATGCTCAAGGTCATCCAGCGGGGCCTTGCCGCGGCCGGCCGGTACCTGGTGGTGCGGATGCTGCTCGATGACCGTCCGGGCTCGCTGGCCACGATCTCGCGCATCATCGCCGAGTCCGATGCGAACGTGACCGGCGTCGACCACACCCGGGTGGGGGGCTCCATCAGCATGGGGGACGTGGCGATCACGATCAACATGGAAACCAAGGGCGAGGAGCACTGCGAGCAGGTCCTGAACAACCTGCGTGCGGAGGGCTTCCAGCCCGTCGTCATCCAGGGCTGAGATGCTGGCGAGGAGGGCAAGAAGCGCGCTGGCGACCGTCGTCGTCTTCGCCGCCCTGCTCTGGGTGGTGCACCTGGTGAACGCAGCCACCGGCTTTTTCCTGGTCGGGCTGCTGGGGATCGTTCCCCGTGAGCTGGAAGGCCTCGACGGCGTGGTATTCGCTCCGCTGCTGCATGCGGACGCTGGGCACCTGTTCAGCAACACCCTGCCGTTGCTGGTGCTGGGGTTCCTGGCATTCCTCGAGGGTGCAAAGCGCTTCGCCGTTGCCGTGGGAACGAGCTGGCTGGCGTCCGGACTGGGAGTCTGGATTTTCGGCGGGGGAGTGACCATCGGAGCGTCCGGGGTGGTCTTCGGGCTGTTCGCCTACCTGCTGGTACGTGGTTTCTACAACCGCGACTGGAAGCAGATCCTGCTCGCCGTCCTGTTGTTCGGCATGTACGGCTCGCTGCTCTGGGGAGTGCTGCCGCAGTTCGGCACAAACATCTCCTGGCAGGCCCACCTTTTCGGTGCTCTTGGGGGAGTGCTGGCGGCCCTGCTGCTGAAACGGCGGCCGGCCCCTTCCGGAACCGGCCGCCGTCTACCGCGGGCGCGCTGAGCCTGGGGGGCTGCTAGCCGGCGTAAGGCTTGGCGGAGAGGATCTCGACGGTGATTTCCTTGCCGTTGGGCGCGGTGTACTTCACGGTGTCTCCGGCCTTGTGTCCCTGGATGGCTGCGCCGAGCGGGGACTTTTCACTGTAGACATCCAGATCCGTGTCACCGGCGACCTCGCGGCTGCCGAGCAGGAAGGTCTCCTTGTCTCCGGCGATGTTCGCCTCGACCAGCATGCCCGGTTCAACGATGCCGTCATCGGCAGGGGATTCACCCACGTGGGCATTGTTGAGCAGCTCGGTGAGCTGGCGGATGCGGGCCTCGGCCTTGCCCTGCTCCTCCTTGGCTGCGTGGTAGCCGCCGTTTTCCTTGAGGTCACCCTCCGAGCGGGCCTGCTCGATGCGGGCAACGATTTCGGTGCGGCCGGGGCCGGACAGGTGGTCCAGCTCAGCCTTGAGGCGGTCGTAGGACTCCTTGGTGAGCCAGGCGACGGATGCGCTGTTGGTGGACACGGTATCTCCTTAGGTACGTCGAACCCGTAAGCGGGGTTCGGCTTTGCGGTCTTCACCTGTGCGGTACACATTTACAAGCAAAGACCCCGCCTGCGTGATGGTGTCCTGGGGAACTCTCCACAAAGAACCAACCGCTGGGCGGGGCGGAACGTATCAATCCATTATAGTCAGCCGGCTGCAGAAACCCAATAACGGCGCGGGCTGTGACCCCGGCCGGCAGGAGTCAGTCGACAAGCCAGCAGGCGTTGACCCCGCCGGTGACGCCCTCGGACTCCGTCCGGACCATGGTGCTGTGCGAGGTGGTCCGGCCGTCCCCGTCCGTTTCGGCGCCGGCCGGGGGAATGGCCACCACCGTCCAACCGACCACCGCGTAGGACTCGTTCAGGACCTGGACTGCGCACTGGGCGGTTGCCTCGGGATCCTTGGTGACCTCATAGTCCACCCGGGCCATCGCGGGACCGTCAATGCGGAAGCCCACATCCTTGGAGGACACCTCCGGGGTGCCGGCAAAAAGACTGAAAATACCGGTAGCGACGACGGCCACCGCCAGCACCGCCCAGATCAGCCACCGGCGCGGCCCGGAGGCGGCCCGCGGCGGCTTGGGGGCGCCGTAGCGATTGGCTACTCTTGGTACTGGCGCGTGGTCGGTGCTCATCGGTTCCAGTTTACCAACCGGTACTTTGGAATCTTCACGTCAGTTCACTGCCGGTTGTCCCCTCGCTTGGCCGCAGGTCCCGCCAGGGAACAGTCCGGCCCTCGTCAGACCAGGAAAGATTCAGGAGCATTCCAGTGCCCAGCCCGGAGAACATCCCCGACACCGCTTCAACGCCCGCAGCGAACGACGGCGGCTACCGCCTGCTGGCGGTGCACGCGCACCCGGACGATGAGTCGAGCAAGGGCGCGGCCACGATGGCCAGCTACGTGGCGGCCGGGGTATCCGTGATGGTGGCAACCTGCACGGGAGGCGAGCGCGGTGACATCCTCAACGCGCAGATGGCAGGGGTTCCGCACGCCCTCCGCGACCTCGCAGGGCTGCGCCGGCTTGAAATGGCCGAGGCCGCCGCCGCGCTGGGAGTTGAACACCGGTGGCTGGGGTTTGTGGATTCGGGGCTTCCTGAGGGCGACCCGCTGCCGCCGCTGCCCCCCGGGTGTTTCGCGCTGCAGCCGCTGGAGCGGGCAGCGGCACCGCTGGTCCGGCTGGTCCGGGAGTACCGGCCGCACGTCATCCTCAGCTATGACGAGAACGGCGGTTACCCGCACCCTGACCACATCATGGCGCACCGGGTGGCGGTGGAGGCCTACGAGGCTGCCGGCGACCCTGCCCGCTACGTGGGACTGGGGGAGCCATGGAGCCCGCTGAAGCTCTATTACGACCGCGCGTTCAACCCCGAGCGCTTCCGGGCCCTGCACTTTGCGCTCGAGGACGCCGGCCTGCAGTCGCCGTACGCCGAGCGGATCGCCGCCTGGCTGGAAGCCGACGCCGAGGGTCACCAGCCGGCCCGGCCCACCCATCCGACGACCACGCAGATCGACTGCGGCGACTTCTTCGAACACCGCGAACGCGCCCTGCTGGCCCACCGCACACAGGTGGAGCCGGAAGGCTTCTTCTTTGCCGTCTCGGCGGACCTCCAGCGCAAGGTCTGGCCCTGGGAGGACTACTCCCTGATCCACTCACGGGTGCCGCAGGATCTGCCCGAGACGGACTTCTTTGCGGGCATAGAATGAGTTAGCCGGCGTTTCCGCCGCAAAACCTTCTGTGAAAGTGGTGCTCTGGAGTGCTTTCCCTGCTCAACCTGGCCGCAACCGTGACGCCTGCCCCGGGTGAGGAACCCTCGCTGCGCCCCGGGCTGGACCCCACGCAGGTGACTCCGGGGCTCCTGGGGTTCCTGGCCACGCTCTTCATGGTGATCGCCGTGATCTTCCTGATCCGTGACATGGCCCGCAGGATCCGGCGCGTACGCTACCGCGAGATGGCCAACCTTGAGGCCGAGCAGGCACAGCAGCTGGAACAGTCAGGACAGGAATCCGGCGGTACTCCAGACGCCGCGGGACCCGAACCGTCCTCGGGGGAGGAACCCCGGCGGCGCACTCCCGGGGGCAAGCACGGCCCGGACGCGCCCTAGCCGTCAGTACACCTAGCGAGCCGGGTTCAGCACCGCGATCAGGATGGCGATGAAGTGGGATGCGAACGCCGCCACGGTGAACGCGTGGAACAGTTCGTGGAACCCGAACCACTGCGGGCTGGGATTGGGCCGTTTCAGCCCGTAGATCACGGCCCCGGCGATGTAGAAGACGCCGCCGACGATGATCAGGACTGTCGCCGGTACGCTGGCGGCCAGGAAGTCGGGCAGGAACAGCAGCGCCGCCAGTCCCAGGGCAATGTAGATGGGCACGTAGAGCCAGCGCGGGGCGTTGACCCACAGCACGCGGAACAGGACGCCGGCGATGGCGCCGCACCAGATCAGCCACAGCAGGAGGGTGGCCTTGTCCTGTGGAAGCAGGGCCCAGGAGAGCGGCGTGTAGCTGCCGGCGATGACCAGCATGATGTTGGTGTGGTCCAGCCGCTTGAGGACCACCTTGGTGCGTGGGCGCCAGTTGCCGCGGTGATAGACGGCGCTGACGCCGAAGAGCAGGATGCCGGTGAGCGCGTAGATCGCGGAGGTGACTTTCCCCGCCGTCGTGGGTGCCAGAATCACGAGCATGATCCCGGCAACGACCGCCAGGGGAGTGGCCCCGAGATGGATCCAGCCCCGCCATTTGGGTTTGATGTTCAGGGCATCTGCTGCGCGCTCGACGGCGGCTTCCACCGGACCATCATTGGGAGCTGATCCGTCCGGATTCTGCGGGGGATTGGGCGCTCCGGTCGGTGGTGAAACGCGTCGGCTCATGACCGCAATTCTAGCGGAGCCCCACCTCAAGTTACTAACCAGTAACATGTGCTTTCCGCCACCGCGCAGCCCGTGCCGGTACGGTAGTGGATGAATCCCTGCTAGCTGATCGAAGGACAGGTGGGCGCTGCCGTGAAGTTTCCCTCGTTTGCCTACGGCTTCTACGAGCGCAAACTCCAGCGGTCCCTTGCGCCCGACCGCATACCGCACCACGTCGGCGTGATGGTTGACGGCAACCGGCGCTGGGCGAAACTGGCCGGCGCGCCGACCCGCCACGGACACCAGGCCGGTGCGGACAAGATCCTCGAGTTCCTCGGCTGGTGCCGCGAGCTCGGCGTCGAAATGGTGACGCTCTACATGCTCTCCACGGACAACATGAACCGGTCGGCAGAGGAGATCGAGCAGCTCCTGGACATCATCGGGAACACGCTCGACCGGCTCGGCGAAACCCGCAAGGTCCGGGTCCAGCC
>NZ_KI914587.1:8877-34644 GCF_000520475.1 Arthrobacter sp. 35/47 | reverse complement strand
CCCGCAAGGTCCGGGTCCAGCCGGTCGGTGCGCTCGACCTCCTCCCGGAACACCTGGCGTCCAAGGTCACCGAGCTCGCCGAGCGCACGTCCTGCATCGAGGGACTCCACGTGAATGTCGCGGTGGGCTACGGCGGCCGGCGGGAGATTGTCGACGCCGTCAAGGAGCTTCTGCTGCAGGCCGATTCCGAGGGTTCAACCCTGACGGAGGTTGCGGAGAACCTGTCGGTCGGGCAGATCTCGGAGTACCTGTACACTCGCGGCCAGCCGGACCCGGACCTGGTGATCCGCACCTCCGGCGAACAGCGGCTTTCCGGCTTCCTCATGTGGCAGAGCGCGTACAGCGAGTTCTATTTCTGCGAGGCTCTCTGGCCCGACTTTCGGCGGGTCGATTTCCTGCGCGCGCTGCGCGATTACGGACGCCGCCAGCGGCGCTTCGGCTGCTAGGGCCGGTTCCCTTTTCTTCACCGCAAGTTCAACTGCGACACGCAGCGGGAGGGTGCGCCGTCGTCGTCGTCCGGGCGTAATGTCTCTTGCAACAGCAGGCACCCGCCGGCTGTTCGGGGAGGCCACTTATGCAGGCAACGTGCCCACCAGCACACGCTCTGGGAAGAGGAGGCTGCGCGCGGCCTCCTGGCCGGCCCGCCTCACGCAAGCCCTAGATTATTCTCGGGCGTGCATCGCCCGGGGAAGTGGAGTTGAAGTGGCCACATCTCGCACAACCCAGCGATCCGCAATCGACACGCTCAACAGCACGGCCCGCCCGGCAGCGCAGGACGAACAAGTCCTCGCAGCGGCGGGCCTTTCCGTTGTCGAGAGCCTTGGCAGCCGCAGTTACGTCCTGGACACCTCTGTGCTGCTCTCGGATCCCCGGGCCATTACCCGTTTCGCCGAACACGAGGTGATCCTGCCGATCGTGGTGATTACCGAACTCGAAGGCAAACGCCATGATCCCGAGCTGGGCTACTTCGCGCGCAAGGCGCTGCGGCTGCTCGATGAGCTGAGGGTGAAGCACAACGGGCTGAACCAGGCGATCCCGCTGGGAACCGAGGGTGGAACCCTGCGGGTCGAGCTCAACCACGTCTCCACCGAGGTGCTCCCCGTGGGCTTCCGCAGCGGCGACAACGACTCACGGATCCTCGCCGTCGCCAAGAGCCTCTCCGACGAGGGCCGCAACGTCACCGTGGTCTCCAAGGACCTGCCGATGCGCGTCAAGGCCTCCGCCATGGGCCTGCAGGCCGATGAGTACCGCAACGAGCTGGTGAAGGATTCAGGCTGGACCGGCGTTGCTGAGCTGGACACCCTGGACGACGACGTCGACACCCTCTACACACACGAGCCGGTCTTCCTGCCGGACGCCGCGGAGCTGCCCGCCAACACGGGAGTCATCCTGCATTCCGGCAAGGGTTCGGCGCTCGGCCGGGTGGGCGCGGACAAGCAGGTACGCCTGGTGCGCGGAGACCGCGACGTGTTCGGGCTGCATGGCCGGTCCGCCGAACAGCGGTTGGCAATCGACCTGCTGATGGACCCCGAGGTGGGCATCGTGTCCCTCGGAGGGCGTGCCGGCACCGGCAAGTCGGCGCTGGCCCTGTGCGCCGGCCTCGAGGCAGTGCTGGAGCGGCGCGAGCACCGCAAGGTGGTGGTCTTCCGGCCGCTGTACGCGGTGGGCGGGCAGGAACTCGGATACCTGCCGGGCAGCGAGTCCGAGAAGATGAACCCCTGGGCCCAGGCCGTCTTCGACACGCTGGGGGCGCTGGTCTCGCAGGAGGTTGTGGAGGAGGTCATGGACCGCGGCATGCTGGAGGTCCTGCCGCTGACCCACATCCGCGGGCGGTCGCTGCATGACTCGTTTGTGATTGTGGATGAGGCCCAGTCGCTCGAGAAGAACGTGCTCCTGACGGTGATGAGCCGGATCGGGCAGAACTCGAAGATCGTCCTCACCCACGACGTCGCCCAGCGGGACAACCTGCGGGTGGGCCGGCATGACGGCATTGCCGCCGTCGTCGAGACCCTCAAGGGACACCCGCTGTTCGGCCACATCACGCTCACCCGCTCGGAGCGCTCGCCGATCGCCGCGCTGGTCACGGATCTGCTGGAGGGTGCGGAGATCTAGGACCGGCTCCCGTGGCGGGTCAACCGACCTGCCACGGGATGTGGTCCCGGACGTCAGTGAGCGTGCGCGGGGCATCGGTGAACAGGTCGTCGATCATGTATTCGTCCACCCCGCTGATGGCCAGACGGTGGCCGCAACCGGCGAGATCGCCGTCGAGCGCTGTGGTTGACACGCAGATGGCGGTAGCGACGTCCACCAGCACCCGCGTGCGGCCCGACCCGATCAGCGGGCGCCCGGGAGTGAACGGCTGGTAGGAGATGTTCGGCGTCGCGGTGGCTCCGAGCACCCGGCGGCCGGCATGGACCTCCTCGGTGACATCCTCGAGTTCCACCCGGTTGGCGAACGGAGTCTCATACGGGACGGGAGCATCACCGGCGAGTTCCACGGGGTCCAGCATCGCGGCCCATCGGGGGTCACCGAAGGCAGGCTCGCCGTAAGCGGCCTTCGGGCGGCGGTGGACGTAGCCGGTTTCGTTGTAGACGGGGGTCACGAGCCGGGGCGCCACCAGCCACGAGGCCTTGGTGGCGCTGACGTAGAAAGAATCGCGGGAGTGCTCATTGCCGGTGCTGCTGTGGAGGAGGGTGCCGTCCGCCGTTTCCACCCGCAGGGCCGCAGGACGCCGCACCCACGCACGCAGCGCGGGGGACTCGCCGTCAGTGCTGATCCACGACACGGAGAACCGGACCGTTTCCCAACGCCACGGCGAGGAACGGCAGAGTGATCGGAAGAGGCTCGCCGGGTTCAACCCGCTGGAAGCGGACATATCCACAGTGTAAGCCGGGATTCCGGTTCCGGACCGGGGATTCGGCTACGGTAGGCACATGCTGGCGCTGATGGGGGAGTACTGGGACACCGCGCCCGTGGCATTCTGGCTGTGTGCTGCTGCGCTCGCGTTGCTGGTGGTGGTCGGGGTCTGGCTCAGCGTCATCGACATTCTCACGCATCGGCTTCCCAACCGCATCATCTTTCCGTCCTATCCGGCCGCCGGTGTGCTCCTTATTGCTGCGGCGCTCGCCGCCCAGGATTGGGGCCGGCTGGTGTCCCTGGCCGGCGGGGCGGCGGTGCTCTGGGTGTTCTACTTCATCCTGCGCCTGATCTACCCGGCGGGGATGGGCTTCGGAGACGTCAAACTCGCGGGCGTGCTGGGGCTGTATCTCGGGTTCGTGGGCTGGTCGTTCCTGCTGTGGGGCACCTTCGCTGCCTTCCTCCTCGGCGGCCTCTGGGGGGTCATCCTCATCGCGAGCCGTCGGGGCACGGCCAAGTCCGCCATCCCGTTCGGGCCGTTCATGATCGTCGGAGCGGGGCTGGTGCTCGCACTAGGCTGAAGACCATGCCCACCCCCGAGTTCGTCCAGCACCTCCGTTCCAGGATCGGCCACGATCCGCTGTGGCTCCCCGGAGCGGCGGCGGTGGTGTACGACGACGACGGCCGCGTGCTGCTCGGTCGCCGCGCCGACACCGGTCAATGGACCCTCATCACCGGGATTGTCGATCCGGGAGAGCATCCCGCACAGGCGATTGTGCGCGAGGTGGAGGAGGAGACCGGAGTTTCGGTGGAGGTGGAGCACCTGGTGAGCATCGACGTCGTCGGGCCTGTCACCTTCCCGAATTCCGACGTGTGCCGCTTCCTGAGCCTGGTCTTCCGCTGCCGTTACCTTTCGGGTGAGGCCCGCGTGAACGATGACGAATCCATGGATGTGCGCTGGTTCAGCCCCGATGACCTGCCGCCGCTGAACCCGCTGCACCGGCGTCATGCCGAGAATGCGCGCTACTCGACGGGCATCCCCGACTTCGAGCGCTGAGGTGCCCTTCCGGCCCGCTAACCCCCTCGTTGAATTGGCAGGACACGCCGCTTTCCCGCGCCCATACGGGGTGTGTCCTGCCAACTCACGAAGGGCAGGCGCGATCCATTCGCCAGAGGGTTGCCACCGGTGGCAACGAAGCCTCGGCTAGACGGACTTGGGGAAACGCTTTCCGAAATATCGGCAAATCCCTTGTATGTGACCGGTCTCACCGTTAGGCTGTTTTTCATTGGTCTCCGTGAATCGTTTCATCGCCCCGCTTTGATTGCTTCTGCATCGTCGCGGGTGCCCTCTCGGCCGGCCATGAACCACCCCGAATTTCACTGTCGAAACCAAAAGGTGCGATGCCATGACCCCCGGAAATCTGCGCCCGCATTCAGCGCGCGCCCTGATCGCAGGGACCGCCATTGTCGGTCTCTGCGCGGCAACGACGCCGGCACTGGCGGCTGAGGAGCCGCTGACCCGTTCCTTCGACTTCGGAACTGCCTCCAGCCCTGTGGCTGACGGCTGGACCGGCGTCCCGGAAAGCAACCGCTACACCGCGGAAGCCGGATTCGGCATCGTGCCGGTGGAAGGGATCGATCCTGTTTCGCGTCTCCGAGCCATCGATCCGCCGGATCCGCTCACCAATGACTTTGTGTTGGGAACCGCCTGGGGCTTCGCCGTGGATGTCCCCAACGGCTCCTACAGCGTCCGGGTGCTGTCCGGCGACCAGCTGCCGGGAACCAGCACCACCAAAACGCACGTCAGCCTCGAAGGAACCGCCGCCGGCACTGTCCAGTCCCGGCAGGCCGTCTCCGAGCAGACGTGGCAGACCACGGTGGAGGACGGTCAGCTGACCGTCGACCTCACCGGCGATGGAGCCGGCGCGTATGTCAACGGCATCGTGGTCACCGAGGTGGAGCCGACACCGGAACCCGAGCCCGAACCGGAAGAGCCGGTCTCCACGCTCGCCGCACCGCAGTCCGTGCGCATGGCCCACGTGACAGGCGAGGCAGTGACGCTGCGCTGGAACGAGGTCAGTGGAGCCACGGGCTACGTGGTGAGCCGGGCCAGCGCCGTCGACGGCCCGTACACCAAGGTGGCCGAGACGGCACAGAAGGTTGTCTACCTGACGGATCCCGTCGACACCACTACAGCGCACTACTACAAGGTGCAGGCGCGCGGGGCGGACGGCCTCTCCGCGGCGTCGGCCGCTGCGGTGTCCAGCCTGAGCACCGATCCTCCCGCCCTGCCCGACAACGGTGTCCTCTCACTGGACCTTGGCAACGGCCAGACAGCTCCGGGTGCCGTCCGCATCGACGAGACGACGGCGTACACGGCCGACAACCGCACGGGCTTCGTCGACGTGGCTCAGGTCAGCGCAACAGACCGCGGTACCGCGGACGCCACCCGCTCCGACTTCGTCACGGTCGGGGACACCGAACTTGCGGTGGACCTGCCGAACGGCAACTACACGGTGGACCTCATCGCCGGTGACGCCGAAGGCGCAACCGACATCGCCATCACGGCCGAGCAGATGACCAAGGTGCAGCGCACAGCCAAGGCGGCCGGTGAATACCTGGAGATGGCATTCAACATCGCCATCGTGGACGGACAGCTGAACCTCGAATTCGCGGGGGCCGCAGCGAACCTGAACTCGCTGGTCATCACGCAGCAGACCCCGAGGGCAGCAGGCGCGCAGCCGACGGCGTGGATCACCGGAGACTCGACCGTCCAGACCTACACGGCCGACTACGTGCCGCAGGCCGGCTGGGGCCAGATGATCGACCGCTTCCTCTCGGATGATGTGACAATCGAGAACAAGGCCATCGGCGGCCGGAGCTCCAAGAACTTCATCAGCCAGGGCCGCCTCGATGAGGTGCTGCTCAACATCCGGCCAGGTGACTACCTGTTTGTGCAGTTCGGCCACAATGACAACAGCTACGGCGTCGACGACCGCTGGGCAGCCCCCGGTGACTACTACGAGTACCTGCGCACCTTCGTGGACGGGGCCACCCAGCGCGGGGCCACACCGGTCATTGTGACGCCGGTGTCCCGCCGGTCCTACAACGCGGACACCGGGGAAGCCAACGTCTCCTTCCCGGAGTACGTGGACGCCGCCACGCGGATTGCAGCGGACACCGGCACCCCGCTGGTTGACCTCTCGTCCTCCAGCCGGGCCTACCTCACGGAGATCGGTGCCGAAGCGGCAAAGTCGGTCTTCCTGCACGTCCCCGCGGGCGTTTATGCCAACCGCCCCAACGGCACCGTCGATGACACGCACTTCCAGGAGTACGGCGCCATCCAGATGGCGCGGCTGGTGGCAACCGACATCGCGAAGCTCGACATTCCGCTCGCCTCCGAGGTGGAATCGGTCGAGCCGCCCGCCGAGGTACCCGCAGCGCCCACCGGTCTGGTTGCCGGCAGTGTCTCCAACGCCGGCGCCCAGCTGACGTGGAACGCCGTTGAGGGTGCTGACATTTACAAGGTCTTCAGCAAGCAGGCCGACGCCGGTGATGACACCTATGCCCTGGTCACCACCTCCACCCTTCCGCTGGCCGCGGTCGGCGGACTCGAGGAAGGCCAGTCCTACCACCTCCGGGTAGTGGCCGTGAACGGGCGCGGTGACTCCGCGCCGTCGGACGCTGTCCGTGTCACCACCAAGGCGCCGCTGTACAAGTTCGATGTACAGCTCGCCGGAAACCCGCTGATGCCCGGTTACACCGAGGTCAATCTCGGCTCCATCTACACCGCGGACGTAGGGTGGGGCTGGCTCTCCACGGCGGGAATGGCCGGGCGCGACCGCGGCAACAGCTTCGATCCGCCGCCCACCGACCTGGAGCGTGACTTCCTCCTGCCGAGCCCCGACCACGAGTTCGTGGTGGACGTTCCCAACGGCACGTACGCCGTGAAGACATACAACGGTGACTGGATCGGCACCAGCCGTTCCAACGTGCAGATCGAGGGCAAGGACTTCGGTTCCTCCAACGCCGGCCGCGGCTCCGTCTCACAGAAGATCAGCCAGCCGGTCCCCGTGACCGACGGGCAGATCAACCTGGTGATGACGGGTTCCTCATCCCGCCTCAACGGCATCGAGATCACCCCGCTGCTGCTGGCGCCCACCAAACTGACCGCTGACGACGTCGTCATTGACGGCAGCGACGTAGCAGTGTCACTGAGCTGGACCGGAACTGACGACGCCGTTGCCTACCGGATCTACCGGAAGTCGGCCGGTGCAACCGCCGCAGAGGCGCTCGGGGACGTGGACGGCACCTCCTTCGTGGATACGACGGCCGATATCGGGCTTGAATACACCTACACCGTCGTCGCACTCGACGCGGCGGAGTCGGAATCCGTGCCGTCGAACGCCGTCGAGCTGACCACCGTGGATCCCGACGTCGAGAAGGCGCCGGTTCCCACCGGACTGACGCTCGGCGACGTGAACAAGAACGACGTCACGATCAGCTGGGAGCCCTCCGAGGGTGCCCTGTTCTACCACGTGTTCCGGGCGGATCCGCTGGCTGACGGCTCCGTCGGCGAGCTGCAGCTCGTGGGACGCGCAGAGGAACCGACCTTCACCGACACCGACGTTCTGACCACGGTCGAGTACGTGTACGCGGTGGCCGCCGTGAACGCCGGCGGTGTCTCCGAGAAGTCGGAAACCATCACCTCGCCGGCCGTCACCACGCTGGCGCGGCAGGCCGAGCGGCTGGACCGGTCACCGGTGGCGGTAGCGTCCGACGACGGCGTGTACGTCGGGTGGCGCATGCTGGGACTGGACCCCGAGGAGATCGGCTTCCACGTCTACCGCAACGGGGAGCGCATCACCACCGAACCTATTACTGACAGCACCAACCTGCTCGACGCCGACGGCGTTGCCGATGCCGCCTACCGCATCAGCACGGTGGTCAACGGTACCGAGCGCTGGGCGTCAGAGGAGTTCACGGTCTGGGATTCGCAGACCCTGGACGTTCCGCTGGACAAGCCGGCCGACGGCGTCAGCAAGGACGGCCAGCCGTACAGCTACCGCGCCAACGACGCCTCGATCGGTGACCTGGACGGGGACGGCCAGTACGAGATTGTGCTGAAGTGGGACCCGACCAACTCCCAGGACAATTCGAAGGGCGGCTACACGGGCAACGTCTACGTTGACGCCTACGAGCTGGACGGCACCCGCCTGTGGCGCATCGATCTCGGGAAGAACATCCGGGCCGGAGCGCACTACACGCAGTTCCAGGTCTTCGATCTGGACGGCAACGGCACCGCTGAGGTCACCATGAAGACCGCCGACGGAACAGTGGACGGAGCGGGTGCCGTCATCGGCGATGCACGCGCCGACTACCGCAACTCCGGCGGGTACGTCCTCACAGGGCCCGAGTTCGTCACGGTCTTCAACGGGGCAACGGGTGCGGCGGTCGATACGACCGACTACATCCCCGCACGTGGAGATGTGGGCGCGTGGGGCGACACCTACGGAAACCGGGTGGACCGGTTCCTGGCAGGTGTGGCGTACCTCGACGGCGAGAAGCCGAGCGTGGTCTTCAGCCGCGGCTACTACACCCGCACGGTGATCGCAGCGTACGACTTCGACGGCACCACGCTCACCCCGCGCTGGACCTTCGACTCGAACGACGCCGGTGACGAATACCGCGGACAGGGCAACCACCAGTTCTCGGTTGCCGACGTCGACAATGACCAGAAGGACGAGATCATCTTCGGGTCGATGACCATCGACGACGACGGCACGGCCCTGTACAACACAGGCCTCGGCCACGGGGATTCCCTGCACGTCTCGGACTTCGATCCGTCCCGGGAGGGCCTCGAGGTCTTCGCAGCGCACGAGGACATGGGGGCGTCCGGCAACACCGGCGCCACCTACCGCGACGCCGCAACCGGCGAGATCATCTGGTCCATCCCGGCAACCCGGGACACGGGCCGTGCGGCCATGGGCGACATTGACCCGCGGCATCCCGGTGCCGAGGGCTGGGCGGTCGGCGGTGACGCCGCGTGGAACTCGCCGGTGGGGCAGCTGCGCTCATCCTCCGGGGAACTGCTGGCCGAGCAGATCCCGGCGGCCAACTTCCTGACCTGGTGGGATGGAGACCTGCTGCGCGAGATCACGGACCACGACTGGACGGAGACAACCCGCACCGGTGTGCCCACCATCTCGAAGTGGAACTATGAAACGAATTCCGAGGAGGAGATCTACCGGGCAGGCGGCACGCTGACCAACAATGACACCAAGGGCACGCCGGCTCTCCAGGCGGACCTGTTCGGTGACTGGCGCGAGGAGATTGTCACCCGCACGGATGACTCGACCGCCCTCCGCATCGCCACCACGGTGAACGTCACGGATCACCGGCTGCGCACGCTGCAGTCCGATCCGGTTTACCGTCTCGGCGTTGCCTGGCAGAACACGTCCTACAACCAGCCTCCGCACACCTCCTACTTCCTCGGCGAGGGCATGGAGCAGCCGAAGGCGCCGAGCATCGCCTACACCGGTGAAGAGCCGGTACCGGGCGAGCTCGTCAAGCCGTCCTTCACGCCGGACGCTCCGGCGAAGGATGACCTGACGGACGGGAACCAGCTGGACCTCGGTCTGGCGGATCAGAAGTTCCCGCATGGCGCGTCCCAGGTATTGCTCTCCAACCTCCCGGCGGGCGAGTGGGTGCACGTCTACCTCGGCGGCACCTCCCTCGGCTGGCAGCTGGTGAACGACGACGGCGCGGCCACGGTCACGACGCCGGAGGACACCCGCCCGGGAGACAACCGGATGGCTGTTCACACTGCCGACGGCGAGTTGCTCGGCTGGGACCGGCTCCTGGTGGTGGGGCCGGCCCGCTAACCCCCTTCGTTGAGTTGGCAGCGTCCGGGCGGCGCTGCCGCTCCGTGGGGTTCGAGAATCTATTCACGTATCAGGACACGCCGCTTTCACCCGCCCATACGGGGTGTGTCCTGCCAACTCACGGGCATGAGAAAGCGGGGGCCCGCACGGTGAAGTACCGTGCGGGCCCCCGCTTTTGCCCGGCTCTTTGTCCCCGCTTCTTGTGCTTGCGGTGCCTGGTGCGCCTGGGATGCCTACTGCGGCGGGCGGGTCATGGAGAGTACGTCGAGCGCCTCGTCCAGCTGCGCTTCCGTCAGCTCACCGCGCTCCACATACCCGAGTGCGACGACGGCCTCCCGGACCGTGAGCCCCTCCGCGACAGCCTTTTTGGCGATCTTCGCGGCGTTCTCATACCCGATGTACTTGTTCAGCGGAGTCACGATCGACGGCGAGGCTTCGGCGAGGAAACGTGCGCGCTCCTCGTTGGCGGTCAGCCCGTCGATCATCTTGTCCGCCATCACCCGGCTGGTGTTGGAGAGCAGTCGGATCGACTCGAGCAGGTTGGCGGCCATGACGGGGATGCCGACGTTGAGTTCGAACGCACCGTTGGTCGAGGACAGCGCGATGGTGGTGTCATTGCCGATCACCTGGGCGGCCACCATGATCGCGGCCTCGCAGATCACCGGATTGACCTTGCCCGGCATGATCGAGGAACCCGGCTGCAGGTCGGGAATGGCGATCTCGCCGAGACCGGTGTTCGGGCCGGACCCCATCCAGCGCAGGTCATTGTTGATCTTCATGAACGAGTACGCGATGTTCCGCAGCTGACCGGACGCCTCGATGAGTCCGTCGCGGTTGGCCTGCGCTTCGAAGTGGTTGCGTGCCTCGGTCAGCGGCAGTCCGGTGTCCTCGGCGAGGAGCTCGATGACCCGCGCGGAGAAGCCTGCCGGTGTGTTGATGCCGGTTCCGACGGCGGTTCCGCCCAGGGGAACCTCGGCCACGCGGGGGAGCGAAGCGTTGATGCGCTCGATGCCGTAGCGGACCTGCGCAGCGTAGCCGCCGAACTCCTGGCCCAGCGTAACGGGCGTCGCGTCCATCAGATGGGTGCGGCCGGACTTCACAACGCCCGCGAATTCCTCGGCCTTGCGCTCCAGTGATTCCGCCAGGTACTCAAGAGCCGGAATCAGGTCGTTGATCAGGGCGGAGGTTGCGGCCACGTGGACCGAGGTGGGGAACACATCGTTCGAGGACTGCGAAGCGTTGACATGGTCGTTCGGGTGAACCACCTTGTCGCTGCCGCCGTCCTTCAGCGCACGCGAGGCGAGCTCTGCGATCACCTCGTTGGTGTTCATGTTCGAGGAGGTACCGGATCCGGTCTGGAACACGTCGATGGGGAAGTCGCCGTCGTACTTTCCGGTTGCAACCTGGTCCGCGGCCGCCTCGATGGCACGGGCGAGCTCGTCATCGAGCACGCCGAGCTCGGCGTTGGCCGTGGCGGCCGCCTTCTTGATCCGTGCCAGGGCTTCGATGTGGGTCCGTTCCAGCGTTTTGCCGGAGATCGGGAAGTTCTCTACAGCCCGCTGTGTCTGCGCACGGTAGAGGGCGTTGGCGGGAACGCGAACCTCGCCCATGGTGTCGTGTTCGATGCGGTAGTCGACGGTGTCCTGGGAATTCGTTGTCATGCGCCAATTCTGGCCTGTGGCGTGGGGCGCCACAAATTCCGGCGCTACAAGTCAGAGATTGCCCAGTTGCGACACGAGGTCGGCTTTGCCTTCATCCAGCCGGTAGGTGACGCCGACGACGGCGGTGGACCCGTTCTCGATGGCATCTGCCACCACGCGGGAAGAGTCCGCAAGCCGCTGGGCGGTCTGCCGGATGTGTTCCTCCACCGCAGCGTTGATGTCGGTGTCTCCATTGCGGCGCGAGGTCAGCACGGAGGAGGTGATGCGTTCAACGAGGTCGCGGATGAAGCCCACCGGCATGGTCCCGGAGTCGATGGCGTTTGCGGTGGCCGTCACGGCGCCGCAGGAGTCATGTCCGAGTACCACGATGAGCGGCACGTTGAGGACACTGACGCTGTATTCGAGGGAGCCGAGGACGGCGTCATCAATGACCTGCCCGGCCGTACGGACCACGAAGATGTCACCGAGTCCGACGTCGAAGATGATCTCGGCTGCAAGGCGGGAATCCGAGCAGCCGAAGATGACGGCGAAAGGGTCCTGGGTGTTGACCAGCGACGCCCGGCGGGAGGCGTCCTGGTTGGGATGTGAGGAGGTGGAGGAAATGAACCGGCCATTTCCGTCACGCAGTTTCTGCCATGCTTCAGCGGGAGTCAGTTGCTTGGTCACGGAAGTTACTGTACTGCGCCGGTAGCCGAACGCCGTCGGTTGGTGACTCTGCGTTGAGCGGTCGCGGCCCGGTCCAGTCGCGGTCCGGTTGAGTTACGGTCCGGGTCGGTCGCGGTCCGGATGAGTTACGGTCCGGGCCAGTCGCGGTCCGGAGCGGTGTTAGCCGAGAAATGCCCCAGCTAGCTCAGCTTGGCGAGCACAGCGCTGCCGAGGACATCGAACTGGGTGAGGTCCGCAGTGCCGTTCAGGATCAGCGTGAACCCGTCCTGTTCGGTGGTGAGGAAGACATCGCCGGAGGTGCTGTCGAGTAGTTCCCAGGTCACGCCGTCGATCACCCGTTGTCCGGAGGGTACGGCGTCGTCGAGGCGCTGTGAAAGCCAGGTGGGGTTGGAGTTGTTGGTCTGTGTCACCTGGATGAATTCGCGCTCGGGGGTGAGGTAGCCCACTTCCCAGAATGCGACGCCGTCGGACGCGGTTCCCGTCCAGCGTGCGTAGTTGGAGGTCCAGCCGTCCGGAAGTTCGGCCGCGGCGGGCAGGTAACCGGCGGCATCCTCGGCCTGCGATGCGATGGTGGCCACATCGATGTCGCGCGTGTAGGTCTCCGCTGTGTGCGTCGGATTCAGCAGGACAACGAAGAGGACCAGTCCCAGCGTGACGGCGGTGGCAATGAACATGCCGATCGAGGACGCGTTGGCGCGCTTCGCCTGCTTGGCCGTGAGCACCGGCGTGACCGGTGCTTCCTGCTGGTTCTCCTGGGTGCTGCTCACTTCTCCATTGTCGCCTACACCCGTGGCGTCACGGAAATGGCCGGAGCGCGGCTCCGCACTATGATTGCGGAAAGAGGGAACCGCTAATTCAACGATGAGGTAAACGTGTCCGACACCGCAAAGAACGCGCAGTACTCCACCCTGTCACCCGCCCTGGCCGTGGGAGACGACGAACCGGACCGCAACCTCGCGCTGGAGTTGGTGCGCGTCACCGAGGCCGCGGCCATCGCCGGCGGACACTGGGTCGGTTTCGGCGACAAGAACAAGGCTGACGGTGCCGCCGTCGACGCCATGCGTTCGCTCCTCTCGACCGTCCACTTCAACGGCGTGGTGGTCATCGGCGAGGGTGAGAAGGATGAAGCACCGATGCTCTACAACGGCGAGCGGGTCGGAGACGGCAGCGGGCCGGAGTGCGACGTCGCGGTGGACCCCATCGACGGCACCCGGCTGACGGCCCTCGGCATCAACAACGCTCTCGCGGTTCTGGCTGTGGCGGAGCGCGGCACCATGTTTGACCCCTCCGCAGTGTTCTACATGGAGAAACTGGTGACCGGTCCCGAAGCCGCGGACATGGTGGACCTCCGCCTGCCCGTGAAGCAGAACCTGCACCTGATCGCCAAGGCCAAGGGCAAGAAGGTCAACCAGATCAACGTGATGATCCTCGACCGTGACCGCCACCGCCCGCTGGTCCAGGAAATCCGCGACGCCGGTGCCCGCACTCGTTTCCTGATGGACGGCGATGTCGCCGGCGCCATCGCTGCCGCCCGTGAAGGTACCGACATTGACGCCCTGATGGGAATCGGCGGCACACCGGAAGGCATTGTGGCTGCCTGTGCCATCAAGTCACTCGGCGGCGTGATCCAGGGCCGCCTGTGGCCCACCAGCGACGAGGAGAAGCAGAAAGCGCTCGACGCCGGCCACGACCTTGACCGGGTTCTCTCCACCAATGACCTCGTCACCAGCGACAACTGCTACTTTGCCGCGACCGGCATCACCGATGGCGACCTGCTGCGCGGCGTCCGCTATTCCGGCGGCAAGGTGCTGACGCAGTCGATCGTGATGCGCTCGAAGTCGGGCACCATCCGCGTGGTCGACGGCGAGCACCAGGCCCACAAGTGGGAAAGCTACGCACGCCTGAGCTGATTCTCTATCGCTTCGGAGGGCAGGCCGCTGCGCTCGCGGCGGGCCCCTGCCGATAGGCTTAGCAGCATGACCCTCATCGTTGCGCCCTGTACTGACCGTGCCGCCTGGGATGCCGAGGTGAACCGTCTCGACGGCCACCCGCAGCAGCTCTGGGGCTGGGGCCAGACGAAGGCCGACCACGGATGGAGCACCGACCGCCTGCTGCTCAACCGCGACGGCAGGACGGTTGCCTGTGCGCAGGTGCTGATCCGTCGGCTGCCCGTTCCGTTCCGGGCATTGGTCTACATTCCACGGGGTCCGGTCTGCCGCGCGGCGGATGCGCGGGAGGTCCTCGAGGTACTGGCGGATTACGCCCGCAGAGCCTATGCCGGTACCGTCCTGAGCATCGAGCCGGACTGGGATGCGGAATCCGACTTCGACGGCGCGGTGCGTGCGGCAGGGTTCCGTCCCACCAAGAACACCATCCTGATTCCCCGCACCCTCATCCTGGACCTGGCGCGTTCCGAGGACGAGCTGCTGGCGGACATGTCGAAGAAGCACCGCCAGTACATCCGCAAGTCCGGCCGGGAAGACCTTGAGTTCCGTGAGGTGACCAGGGAGGAGCTGCCGGGCTGCCTGGACGTGTACCGGGAAACGGCGGAGCGTGCCGGTTTCGGCATCCACGAGGACCGCTACTACCTCGACATCTTCGACAACCTCGGCGACGCCTCGCCTGTCTACGCCGCCTTCCAGGGCAGCACCGTGGTGGCGTTCCTATGGTTGTCCGCGAGCGGCTCCACCGCGTTTGAGCTGTACGGCGGGATGACCGAGGAAGGCGAACGGCTGCGCGCCAACTACGCGCTGAAGTGGCTCGCCATCCAGGCTATGAAGGAACGCGGAGTCCGCCGCTACGATTTCAACGGCCTCCTGAACGACGGCGTGTCGAAGTTCAAGATGGGCTGGGCGAAGCACGAGAACCTCTTGATGGGCACCTGGGACAAGCCGTTGTCGCCGCTCTACCCGGCCTATGCCACGGCGATGCCGCTGGCACGCAGGGGGCTTTCCCTCGCGCGCGGCGCAGTCGGATCCCTCCGAACCAAGGCCCTGCCGGCGCTCCGGACCAAAGCCCTGCCAGCCCTCCGCACCAAGGCCCTGCCGGCGCTGAAGGCTAAGGCTGCGTCTCTTCGCGGCGGCCGCGCACAGGACCCAGCCCGCCGGGATTAGCATCTCCAGCGGCACCCACGGTGACCGCAAAAGCGACGGCGGTGCTGCCGCCGTCGTCGTCGTCGGTGGTGTCCGTGGTGTCCGACGCGAGGCGTGCCATCACGGGTGACTCGTTGGCCGGGATGAACGCGCTCTGCCCGCGGTGGAGAATGAGGTCGCCCTTGGGCGAGTCGAGCACAATCGTCCCGGACACCACCAGGACCACAGCCGGTCCATTCTGGGCAACCGGAATGTCGGCTGAGGCGGCAGTGTCACCGAAAGCCGACGGGAGTTCCAGCCGCTGCAGCTGGAACTCGTCGAACGGCGGGCAGTAGAGTTCCTGGCCCAGCGGAGTGGACTCGGACTCAAGCAGGGGCAGCTCCAGCGGCGCGAACTCCACCGTCTTCAGCAGTTCTCCGGTATCCACGTGCTTGGTGGTCAGGCCGCCGCGCAGCACATTGTCGGAGGACGCCATGACCTCGACGCCCAGACCCTCCAGGTACGCGTGCACATTGCCGGCGGGCAGGTACAGCGCCTGGCCCGGGCGCAGGGTGACCCTGTTGAGGAGCAGTGCCACCAGCACGCCCGGATCACCGGGATGGTGCCCGTTGAGCTGGAGCACGGTGGCGGCTGCGGAGCCCTCCAGGCTGTCGGACTCCGGAGCACCGCCGTCGTCCAGTGCCCCGACCACGGCCTCAACGGCGGCCCGGCTCTCGTCCGGGCTGGTCAGGAGCCGGCTGAAGGCCTCCCGGAGCGCCGCTGCTTCATCAGGATTGCCGAGGTCGGTCACGACGGATCGCAGAATGGCCGGTGCCTGCCCCCGCTGTTCGACCAGCCCGGCGAGCCACGTGAAAATCTCAGCGGCCTCAGCCGGAGCCCGGAAGCCGCAGAGGGCGTCGAAGTCGGTGAGGGCGAAGATGAGTTCGGGTTTGGAGAACGCGTCGCGGTAGTTGCGGTGCGGTGCATCCTGCGGGACCGAGGCTGCGTTCTCCCGGTCAAACCCCTCGCGGGCCTGTTCCGGGCTGGGGTGCACCTGGAGGGACAGCGGCGCTGCCGCGGCGAGCACCTTCATCAGGAAGGGGAGGCGGTCCCCGAAGGCGTCCCGGGTGGGGGAGCCGAGGGTACGGTCCGGGTCAGCGCCGATCAGCTCGTCCAGGCCTGTCCCGCTATCCCCATGGCCCTGCACGGTGGAGGGGGAGTCCGGGTGCGCGCCGATCCACAGCTCCGCCTCGGGGCCGCCGGACGGGGTACGTCCGAGCAACTCCGCGATGGCCGTGGTGGATCCCCAGTCGTAGGGGCGCAACGGGTTGTCCAGCTGGTACATCGGCGGTTCCGTTCCTTAGGCGGGGGTGCATTCCCCGTTGTCGGCCAACAGTGATTCGAGCGTGGTCCAGTCCTGGTTCACCGCAAGCTGGTGCAGGTATTCGACGGTGATCTCGTCCGTGACGGCCTGCGCCGGAAGCGCTTCAATCAGCCCGGCGCGGTTCAGTTCCAGGGTGCCCGCGGGTGCTGCTTCGGCGTCCTCAGAGGCGGCGGCCAGTGTCTCCTGGACCCGCTGGTGAACCAGCGGGATGTCAGGGTAGGTGGAGAAGAAGTCGCCCGGATCCCCGAAGTCCGGGGCGCCGATGGTGAGGCGGCCGACGTCGTGATTTTTCGCCTTGATGGCGAGATCCACAAAACTGCCCAGCTGGTCACGCGGGATATCGGTCTCGACGATCTGCGTTCCGGCGGCCGCGATCTCCTGGAAGCGGCTCAGGACGGTGGCGGGATCGAGCTGGGCGATCATCGCCGCCTGGACGCACTGCTGGCGCTGGATCCGGGAGTAGTCGGTTGCGTACTCGCGCGACCGGGCGTACCAGAGCGCCTCATAGCCGTTGAGAGTCTGCACGCCGGGCGCAATCCAGGCCGACGGCGGGTAGTAGCGTTTCGGGTCCGAGCCGGGGATCTCCGCCGACGTGATGGGAACCCACCCACCGGCGTCGATGGTGATGCCGCCCATAGCGTCGATCAGCTGCTCGAAGCCGGCCATGTCCACGAGGATGTAGGCCTGGACCTCGATGCCGAGGATCCCGCTTGCGGCGTCCATCATTGCCTCGGCGCCGGGGTCCTGGGAATCCGGATACAGGTCGGCGTAGTCCTGGCTGACCACCGGGTAGAGGCTGTTGATGATGCAGTCATTGCCGCAGTTGTAACCGTCCGGCCAGACCTCCCACAGCGGGGAGTCCTCGGAGAAGGGTGCGTTCTGGAAGTCGCGGGGGATGCTGAACGTGACCGCGGCTCCGGAGCGTGCGTCGACGCTGATCACCGAGATGCTGTCGGGGCGCCGTCCGGTACGGTCCTCACCGGCGTCGCCCCCCATGAGCAGGAAGTTGTAGCGTCCGTCCACGGGATCGAACGCCGGTCCGGCCTGGAAGATGTTGCCGAACGTATTGCGGCCGACGTTGAGCAGGTAGGCGCCGTAGCCGAGGCTGCCGCTGGTCACCAGCATCAGCAGGGCCAGGGTCGCGGCGACGGCCGGGCGCATCCCACGGTCCAGCAGGGGCGGGCGGATGAGGCGGAGGGTGTTGATGAACAGGAGCGCCCAGCCCACCGCCAGCGCCACGAGTACCGCGATCAGCAGGAGGGAGAACCACTCATTCGCCAGCAGGCTCACCACCAGCTGCCGGTTGAGCCCTGCCAGTACGACGCCGGCAATCACCAGGAGCCACATGGTGAAAGTGACGCGGAGGGCGCGTCGGCCAAGCTTGCGGTCACCGGCGACCACCTGTGCCGCTCCGGGGAGGAGCAGGGTCAACAGGAGAAGAAGGAAGGCACGCTTGGTGCGGACGCCGGACTGGGCGGCCTCCGGGTAGCGCACCGGGTCGGTGAGCAGGGTCCGTTCGGAAGGCCGGCCGGGGTGAACCGCCCGGCTCATGCGCCGCCTTCAGAGCCGGCTCGCGTTCCCGCCCGCTCACGGAGCCTGGCGCCTTTGCCGAGGGCGGTCTGGCGCAGACCCTCTGCGAACTCCGTCAGTTTCCCGGAGAGCTCCTTTGCCCGGGGACTGTCGCCGGAGGCGAGGATCCGGACAGCGAGGAGTCCGGCGTTCCGTGCGCCGCCGACAGAGACCGTGGCCACCGGGATGCCTGCAGGCATCTGGACGATGGAGAGCAGGGAGTCCATGCCGTCGAGGTGTTTGAGGGGTACGGGGACGCCGATGACGGGCAGCGGGGTCAGTGATGCCAGCATGCCGGGCAGATGGGCTGCGCCGCCGGCCCCGGCGATGATGACCTTCAGGCCGCGTCCGGCGGCGGCACGCCCGTACTCGACCATGTCTTCAGGCATGCGGTGTGCGGAGACGACGTCGGCCTCATAGGGGATGCCGAACTCTTCGAGTGCGAGGGCGGCGGCCTCCATGACCGGCCAGTCGGAGTCCGAGCCCATCACGAGGCCCACGACGGCGCCGGCGGGGGAGTTGTTCACGATGTTTCCTTCCGGGGGTCGCGGCCGTCCCGAAGGATTGCCGCGGTGCGCTCGGCGCGTTCCCTCACCTGTGCCGTTGTGTCACCGGGGAGTGCGATGGCGTTGACATGACCGATTTTCCGGCCCGGCCGGACGCCCTTGCCGTAGGTGTGGACCTTGGCGGCAGGCTCTGCCTGCAGTGCCATCGGAAAGGCACTATACAGGTCGGCGTTATCTCCGCCGAGGATGTTCTTCATGACCACAACGCCGGACGCCAGGGACGTATCTCCGAGCGGTAGGTCCAGGACGGCACGCAGATGCTGCTCGAACTGGCCGGTGACCGCACCGTCCATGGTCCAGTGTCCGGAGTTGTGCGGACGCATGGCGAGCTCATTGATGAGGAACCCGGGGCCGCGGTCGGGAACTTCGAACAGTTCAACGGCCATGACGCCGGTGACGCCAAGCTCCTCGGCGATCTGCAGCGCGGCTTCCGCCGCGGCGCGGGGAAGGCCCGCCCGCAGCTCCTGTGCGGGGGCGATCACCTCATCGCAGACTCCGTCGACCTGGATCGAGTGGACCAGCGGCCAGGCGCGGGCTTCCCCCTTGGCGGAGCGGGCAACCAGTGCCGAGAGCTCCCGGGTGAAGGGCACCTTTTCTTCGGCGAGCAGGGCACTGCCGGTGAACCACTCGGCGGCCTCTGCGGCGTCCTCGGGTGAATCGATGATCCGCACGCCCTTGCCGTCATAGCCGCCGCGCGGGGTCTTCAACACAACAGGCCAGCCCGTCCGCTCACCGAACTCGCGCAGCTCTTCCACCGAGGACACAGCGCCCCACCGCGGGTTGGGCAGACCCAGGCGGTCAACGGCAGCACGCATCACCAGCTTGTCCTGAGCATGGCGCAGTGCATCAGGGTGGGGCTGTACGTTGACGCCCGCCTCCACAAGTGCGCGCAGATGCTGCTCCGGCACGTGCTCGTGGTCAAAGGTGAGAACATCGACGTCCTTGGCGAACGCCGTCAAATCCTCCAGGTTGGTGTAGTCACCCACCGAGGATTTGGCGACGGCGGCCACCGCCGAAACATCCGGACCCTCCGCCAACACGCGGAGCTCAAGACCAAGTGCGACGGCGGGAGGCGCCATCATCCTGGCCAGCTGGCCGCCGCCCACCACACCAATTACGGGAAAAGTCACCCCCCTAGGGTACCTATTGCCGCTGCAGTCTCCTGGACGTGACCGGTTCGCAACCGAAGGTTCCTAGGAAACATTCATTCCTGATCGGTAAAATGGACCCTTGCCCGCTGCGCTGACGTGCGCCGGCGGCGTCCTGCTACGGCGAATCGTCCAAAGACCGGAGGGTCATGATCACCACACTTGCCGACCGGGCGCGGGCTCTCGCCTCCCTTTTCTGGAGGGAGCTGGCGAAGTTCGGGGCCGTGGGCGGTGTGGCGTTTGTCATCGACAAGGGTCTGTTCTGGTTGCTCATTCACGGTCCCATGGCGGACAGCGAGGTCAAGGCGCAGGTCCTGTCAGCCTCGATTGCCACCGTTTTCTCCTGGATCGCCAACCGTTACTGGACGTTCCGCCACCGCCGCCGGGCGAACCTGGTCCACGAACTGCTGATGTTCCTGCTCATCAATGCCATTGGTATGGGCATTGCGGCGGGCTTCGTCTGGCTTGCCAAGTATCCCCTTGAGATCTCAGACCGGCCCGGCCTGTTCATCGCGGGCGTTCTGGGCACCGTGCTGGCAACCGTTGTTCGCTTCATCGCGTACCGGTTCTGGGTCTTCAACGAGGAGCTTGACGCCGACCCGGCGTTTGCCCACGACCACGAGCTGATTCACCCGCACGCACATGCCACTGCGGACGCCGCTCCCGCAGGCGATCCCGCAACTCCCCAGCCCGGCAAGCCTGTCCGGCCGACGGACCAGTAATGCGCCGGGGATGAATGCGGGTTTCTAGCCGTCCAGCCGGGCAGTAATCCGTTCTCCCGCGACCAGCCGTTCGGTGACTTCCACGCTCGGGTGCACCAGAACCACTGTGCCGCCGTCGGCCCAGATTCCCACGGCAGCGGACAGTACGGTCATCAGCGGCAACGACGCCGGGACCAGCCAGACGCCCGGCGACGGCGCGTCCGCTCCCGCCACCGGACCCGAGTCCAGCAGGTCGGTGAAGGTGTAGCCGGCTCCGCCCGTGCGCACGAGTTCGGCCTTCCCATCGGCCGGTTCATCCAGATAGACATCGCCGTAGGAGCGCACCGTTGCCGCGTAATCCACTGCGCCGTCGGGGAGGATGCCGGGCCAGCGCATGTCGAGCGCTCCCGGGGCGACGAACACGCGCAGCTCATCCCGGCCGGGGTCGGGAGTTTCCTCACGGGCCTCCATGGTGAGCCGGAGATCCGCGGGGGATCCGCCGTCGAGCAGTGTGACCGCTCCGACCTGCCAGCCGCCCAGTGCCCAGACGAGGCTCTTCCAATGCGGCGGCACGTCCGCGGCGACGACGGTGCCGGGGACGGCGTCGAGCTCTTCCACGAGCATGTTGGACGTCTTGGCCACCCAGTTTTCGAGGACTCTGCCGGAGAGTTCCACCCGCTCGTGGTCCGGTCCGTACCAAATCAGGCGTGGCGCGCCGGCGGCGGAGCGGAAAGACTCGAGCAATTCTGCGATGGATTGAAGTGGAGCCACGGGGTACCTGCTTTCGGGTGGTAAGCGAGCTGACCTGCGGGTTCAGTTGCACAATTGTGAGGAGAGCTGCGCGTGGCGTACCCGCGATCCGTGAAAGTCACTCTATAAGATTCCCTTCGCCGCTTGACTGAATGGGACTTACACGCGTGTAATTAGGTCATCGGATTTGCTTCGGCGGACGGGATTTCGGGGTTTCTCAGCGACTTGCTGGAGGCGCATCTCCCACACTAGCTTCTGGCCGAAGCTGCAACACCGGGAGGCTGGTATGGGGCAGGCAGAGCACATTGAGGACCGCAGGTCCATCGCGGCCCAGGCGTCTGCGCGCTACGGATCGCGCGGCGTTCCACAGGACTGGTTCGTCGACCCGGCGGATCCTGACGCCGCGGAGAGGTACAGGCAGCAGACCCAGCCGCTGGAAGACGAGGCAACCGCCTTCCTTGCGGCGCACGAGGCGCTGAGCGGGGGTTCCGGCGTCGAGAATTTCCTCGAGGCTGACCCCACGGCCGAACCTCGCCGTCAGCCTGCTCCGGAGCGGGTTGAGCAGGCCGTCTGGATCGGTCTTCCGGGTTTCGGTTCAAACTTCGACGACGAAGGCGAGCTGGGCTGGCAGGCGGACGCACTCTGCGCCCAGACGGACCCGGAAGCATTCTTCCCGGAGAAGGGCGGCTCCACGCGAGACGCCAAGAAGGTCTGCGGATCCTGCAACGTCAAGTCACAGTGCCTGGAGTACGCGCTGGAAAATGATGAGCGCTTCGGCATCTGGGGCGGCCTTTCAGAGCGCGAGCGCCGCCGGTTACGAAAGCGAGCGGTCTGATTCACCCGCAGCAAAGGGTCACAGCTGTTGTAGTAGCCCACAACGGCGCCGAGTTTCTCCCTGACACTCTCAAGGCACTCGGTCAGCAGACCCGACCCCCGGATTTCCATGTAGGAGTCGACGCCGGTTCAACAGATGAATCGGCGTCAATTCTGCAACTGCAGCTTCCGGTGGGGTCACCCGTGGTGGGTGCGGCAGGCCGAGGCGGATTCGGCGCCGCTGTACGCACCGCACTTGCCGAAATCCCGGCCGGCCGCCGTCCGGACCCCGAGAGCGGGATCCACGATTGGATCTGGCTCCTGCATGACGATTCCGCTCCTGAACCTACCGCGCTTGAGGAACTTCTTCGCGCGGTGGAGCTTGCCCCCTCGGTGACCGTTGCCGGTGCCAAGCAGGTCGAGTGGGAGCACCGGCGGAAGCTCGTTGACGTCGGCCTGTCCGTCAGCCGCTGGTCCGAGCGACTCACCCTGATCGACGTGGATGAACTGGACCAGGGCCAGTACGACGCCCGCAGCGACATGTTCGCCGTGAATTCAGCCGGCATGCTGATCCGCCGTGATGTGTGGGACAAGCTCGGCGGATTCGACCCTGCGCTTCCCGGCACTGGAGACGACGTCGATTTCTGCTGGCGCAACCGGCTCGCCGGACACCGGGTGGTGGTGGCGCCCGGTGCCGTTCTGCGCCATGCCGGTTCACGGAACAACCATGCGGCCACCCTCGGGGCCGCCCGCCGCGCCGAGGTGTACCTCCGCCTGAAACACGCAACTCTCTGGAAGGTGCCGTTCCTGGCGGTCGGGGCTGTCCTCGGCGGCGTAGCCAGGCTGGTCCTCGGCCTGCTTGCCAAGGATCCCGGGTACGGGGTTGCCCAGCTGACCGCCAGCATCGCGGCGGCCCTGAAGCCGTTTGACCTGTACCGGTCGCGCCGGTCCGCAGCGCGGACCAGGCGTCTGCCCCGGTCGGTTGTGCGGGCGCTGCGAACCGAGCGCCGCGACGTATGGTCGCACCGTAAATCCGTTGTGGAGGCGTTCTCGGCCCGGGGTCTGGAGGACGAGTCCTTTGCCCAGAGCACCGCAGCCGATGTTCCCACGGGCGATGCCAATGACGATTTCGCGGCGCTGGAAGGTCCGTCCCGCATCTGGGCGGGATGGGGCGCCATCGCGGCAGCCCTGGTGCTGCTCGGCGTTTCACTGGTCGCACTGCACCGCTTTGTCGGTGCGCCGGCACTGGCCGGCGGGTCCCTCCTTCCGCTGTCCGCCGACCCGGCGGAGATCTGGTCCAACGCCTCCCGCTGGTGGATCGACCTCGGGTCCGGCTTTGCCGGGCACGGTGACCCCTTCAGCTACGTACTGTGGCTGCTCTCAGTTCTGGGATTCGGGAACGGCAATGCCGCCGTCGTCGTCCTGCTGCTGTGCGCCGCTCCGCTTGCGGGGCTCAGTGCCTGGTTCGGCTCCAGCGCATTTGTGCGCAGCCGCTCGCTCAGGCTGTGGGCCGCCTTCTTCTGGGGCAGTCTTCCCGTCCTGCAGGTGGCTACCGGGAGTGGCAGGCTCGGCGCGCTCCTCGTACACATCCTGCTGCCGCTGGTGGCCCTTGCGCTGATCCGTGCTGTGGGGCAGGCGCCCGGCCGCCCCGGTTCGCAGGCCAATGACGCCGTCGAGTCCTCTGCACGTCAGCGCTCCCTCCAACTGATGCTCAAGCCGGGCATCAATGGTGTTCCGAGCTGGACCGCGGCGGCCGCTGCCGGTCTACTGCTTGCCGTCGTTGTGGCCTCGGCGCCGTCGCTGCTGCTGTTCTTTGTGCTGGCGGTGGTGACCATCACCCTGGTTGCCCGACGCCGTGCCAAGACCGTCTGGTGGTCGCTGCTGCCGCCGCTGGCGCTGTTCATTCCGTTTGCCGCGTCCACCCTCGACCGGCCGCACGCCGTGTTCGGAGATCCGGGACTTCCACTGCCGTTCGATTCCGCGCCGGTGTGGCAGCAAGTGCTCGGCTACCCGGTGTCCTTCAATCCCGCGGGCACTCTTGCTGCCTTGCCCGCGCTGTCTGAAGGTCCCTGGCCGCTGGTTGCGGCGCTGATCATCGGGCTTCCCGTGGTGCTTCTGGCCGTCACGGCGCTCTTCCTGCCCGGCAAGGGCAGGGCTGCTGCCCGCGTGCTGTGGGCGCTGGCGCTGCTGGCGATCCTCGGCAGTGTGGGCAGTTCGCTGGTGGTGACGGCCGTCGGGTCCTCGTCCCTGATCACGCCGTTCACCGGGCCCTGGGTTTCGGTGCTCTGCCTCGCTCTCCTGGCTGCAGCGCTGATCGGCGGCGAGTGGCTGCTCCAGCTGCTCAGGGCCGGCCGGCTGGGGCATACTGCCCGGTCGCCGCGCGGTGCCCGGATCTGGCTCACCGCCGCAGCGCTGGTGCTTGCGCTGGGCCCGGCAACAAGCCTCACCGTGTGGCTGGTGCCGCAGCTCCGCGGGTCGGATCCCGCAGCGGAAGCAACCGCATTCGGAACCGAATCGGCCGTCCTTCCGAGCGCTCCGCGGACACTGCCGGCAACCGCTGCCGACCGCGGTACCGGGGGACAGCGCAGCACCACGCTGGTGATGAATGTCGACGGCGACAGTAACGTCAGTGCCGCCCTCATGCGCGGCGGCGGCACCACTCTCGATTCTCTCTCCCAGGTCTATGCAGCCCGCCAGCTGCACGGACTCCTGCTGGACGCGCAGCTGCGAACGGACGACGACGCGACCGCTGACGTCCGCCGGACCGTCGCCACCCTGGTGGCAGGTAACGGCGTTGACCCGCGCGAGGAACTGCAGCGGCTCGGGGTCGGTTTTGTGGTCCTGCAGCAGTCAGACTCTGCGGCCGAGGTCCTTGCAAGTCAGATCGACTCCGTTCCGGGACTCGTTTCGGTGGGTGCTACCGAGGCCGGGTGGCTGTGGCGGGTTGAGATGTCAGCATCGGGTGACTCGGCGGCCGAAGCGCAGGTGGGCCGTCTTCGCATCGTGGACGAGTCCGGTGCGACGCTGAGCGTGCTCGATTCGGGTGCCACCACCGCTGCGGTGGAAATCCCGGCAGGTCCGGACGGCAGGTCGCTGGTACTGTCCGAACGCTCTGCGCCCGGCTGGGAAGCGACTCTCAACGGACAGCGTCTTGAACCCGCCTCCACCGGCTGGAACCAGGCGTACTCGCTGCCTGCGGAGGGCGGCAATCTTGAGGTCCGGTACGTGACGGCCTGGGAACCCTGGGCAGGTATTGCGCAGGCCATTGTGTTCGGTCTGACTGTGCTGCTGGCGGTCCCCATCCCGGCACGGCCGCGTTTTGTGCACGTTCCGCAGTCCCGCAGCCGTGCTGCGGTTGGGTCCGGGTCCAACGGCCGCCGTGCGCCGGTCCCGGGGAGTGGTGAAGCGTCAACGGGTGTTGGCTCTGAAGCCTCGGCGAGTGCTTCATCGGCGGGTACTTCCGAATCCGCTTCCGCGGCAATCTTGAGGTCCGGTACGTGACGGCCTGGGAACCCTGGGCAGGTATTGCGCAGGCCATTGTGTTCGGTCTGACTGTGCTGCTGGCGGTCCCCATCCCGGCACGGCCGCGTTTTGTGCACGTTCCGCAGTCCCGCAGCCGTGCTGCGGTTGGGTCCGGGTCCAACGGCCGCCGTGCGCCGGTCCCGGGGAGTGCTGAAGCGTCAACGGGTGTTGGCTCT
>NZ_KI914587.1:0-8777 GCF_000520475.1 Arthrobacter sp. 35/47 | reverse complement strand
GAATCCGCTTCCGGCCCTGCCGATCCCGTCCGTGAGTCGGCGCTGAGCAGCGGAAGGACCGGGAACTGACATGAGTGCCACGAAGAAGGTCCTTCAGAAGGCTGTGCCTGCCAAACTGCCTGCCAAGCGGAGCGGCACCTGGGTGCGCGGTGCTGTGGGAGTAGCTACCGGCGTCGTCCTGCTATCCGCAACCGCAGCCCTTGCCGGGGCGAGTATTGTGCAGGATCTTGACGGTGCGGCTGAGCAGTTTCCCGTACCCATGGCGGCGGTCCCTGCCGGGGAGTATTCGGCGGTGTGTCCGGAGCCGCTGAGGCTGCTGGAGGGCACGGTGGAGGGCGGCGACCCGGAGTTCAGTCCGGTGTCCGAGACAGCCCGCAACCGGGTCAGCGCCATGACGCTCAGCGACCTGGGCGGTACCGTTCCGGGATCAGCTGTCGCACCGCTCGGGGGAGGGGACCCACTGGCGGTGATTGCCGAGCAGGTGCCCGAGGCCGAGCAGGAAAACCCGCAGGTCAGCAACGCGGACGGGCTGACCAATCGGGTGGCGGGCGTTGCGTCCGGGCAGGCCGTTGAATCGGCATCCGTCCTGCGTGCGCAGGCGCTCGGCGAACAGCGGGCCACTGCAGGCGCCGGATTCACGTACACCGCAACGGACGGCGACCTCGCGGGGCTGGCTGTGGCAGCGTGTCAGGTTCCGTCGAACGATTTCTGGCTGGTCGGAGCTGTTACCACGGTCGGTGCAACGGCGGTGCTGAATCTGCATAACCCGTCCGAATCGCCGGCGACGGTGGATCTTGAGCTGTACGGGTCGGAGGGTGTGATTGATGCCCCTGGCGGCCGGGGGATCCTGATCGCTCCGAATGAGTCCGAGTCGATTGTGGTTGCCGGCCTTGCCGCCAACCAGGAGAACCTTGCCGTCCGTGTCCAGAGCAACGGCGGGAGGGTCAGCGGCTTCATCCAGCAGAGTGTGCTGCGTGGTCTGACTCCGGGAGGGGTGGACCTGATCCAGGCGTCAGCTCCGAGCGCGTCGTCGCAGGTGGTGCCCGGCATCCAGATCCAGGCGTCGGACATCACGGATCCGATTGTCTCGCAGGACGGCTATGCGGGTGCCGCTCCGTCGCTGCAGGTTGCGGTGCCCGGCGGAACCGACGCTGTGCTCGATGTGCGTGTGTTCGGTCCGAACGGTGAGGTGGAACTGCCGGACGGGGGAGTGGTGACAGCGGCCGCCGGTTCGGTCACTGCCATACCGCTGGACTCCCTGCCGGAGGGTAACTACACGGCCGTTCTGAGTTCCGATGTGCTGATTTCCGCCTCAGCCCGGGTTTCCCGAGGAGCCGAGCCGGAGGAGCCGCTGGACCTGGCCCAGGTTCCGTCTGCCGTGCGACTGGGAAGCCAGCACGTGTCAGTCCTGCCGACCGGTGCCGACGCAGACTTCGTCTTTACCGCACCCACCGGCCGGGCGGAGGTCCGGTTGACGCCGGTCACCGCAGAGGGTGCGCTGGGTGAAGAACTGGTGTTCGACGTCGCCGGCGGCACCACGGTCACGGTGCCTGCCGCTGATCTTGGCAAAGGGACGGTAGCGGCGCTGATCGGAGTGTCGGGCGATCCGGCGTATGGCGCGCAGATTGCAACGCTCGACGGCGATACACCGGGAATCTCGGTAGCTCCCATTCCGGCCGGCAGTGCAGGCCAGCAGAGCGTGGCAGTGAATATCGGCTTTTAGGCTGGGTTAGCAGGCATTTTCAGCCCGGTGTTTCGGCCCGGCGTGCATCCTGCCCTTTGTTTCAGCCTGGCTCCTTCAGGCCCGGGACCTGCCGTAGGCGGGGTCCACCGCTTCGGGTGCCATGCCGAGAAGTTCCGCCATCTGCTCAACGATCACGTCGTGGACCAGTTCGTTGGCCGGAATGTACCCTCTGGCCGTCATTTCGATGGGATGCCGGTACACGGTGATGGTGGCGGGCTGCTTTCCGGCGGCAGGCGTGGAGGTTCCCAGCAGTCCGCGGACGGTCTCGGGTGCCATCTGTTCCAGACCGGCGGGGATTTCCTGGACGATGATCTGCACATCCTGGATCCGGTCACCCCACAGCCGTTCCAGCCGTTGGGCGGATTCCATGACCCAGTCCTCGAACCGTTCCGCACGGGATCGGGAGCCCGGCAGGTGCGAGGGAATGAGTTCGCCGCGAAGGCCTCTGCCGTGACGGTCCCGGCGCCGGCCGGCGTATCGGGACTTCCGGCCGGTTGGCCCGTCCGGTACAGCCAGACGAATGGAAAAAGAGCTATCCCGCATGCTGAAACTCTAGTCCGATCCGGTTCCGGCTGCATTACAGTCGCGTTGCGCTTGGGTCGCGATTCCGACGGCGTTGCACCTGAGCCGCGATTCCGGTGGCGTTGCGCTCGGGTCGCAATTTCCGAGCGCGTTGCGCTTGTGTCGCAATTTCGGTGGCGTTGCGCTTGGGTCGCAATTTCGACGGCGTTGCACCTGGGCTGCATTCCGGGCGTCGGAGCGTCGGACACGCCGGAGGGGTGGGGACACGGTAGGCTGATCAGTCGTGGGATCGATCCGGCAATGTTCACGTTCAGCGTGCCAGCGTGCTGCTGTTGCAACGCTGACGTACGTGTACGCGGATTCCACTGCGGTTCTCGGCCCGCTTGCCACCTACGCGGAGCCGCACTCCTACGACCTGTGCGCACCACATGCCGAAAAGCTGACGGTTCCACGTGGCTGGGAAGTACTCCGGTTGGCTCTGCCCTCAGGGCCGCCCGAGCCCAACCCGGATGACCTGCTGGCTCTGGCCAACGCGGTACGGGAAGCAGCGGTTGACCGCAGCGCGCCCGAACCGGCCCCTCCCGGGTCGAAGTCACCGCTGACACCGCCGCCTGGAGAAGCTGGGGCACGTCGCGGCCACCTTCGAGTGTTGCGCGACCGGTAGGCGCCCCGGGACTGGGCGCGTTGGTTTGTGCCCGCCGGTGGCACACAGTCCGCCGCTGCGCCGTTGTTGTCCCCCGGTCTTGTGTCCCGTAATCCACAGGGATTCCCGGTGAAGATGCCGTGCGCGATACCCTTGTGTTACCGAACCACGTGTACCAGCTGTCCGAGCCGGCACGTATGCCGGACCCGGAATCCTCGAAAGGCTGCATCCCGTTGCCCAATATCTCATCTGACCTGTTGGCCATCCTTCGGTGCCCCGTGACCGGGTCCGCTCTCGAGCAGCACGGCGACGTACTTCGGTCCGCCGGACCGGATGCTGCAGGGAACTTTGTGGAATATCCGATTGACGAGTCAATCCCTGTGCTGCTCCGCCCCGAACTCAGGACAGCGGAAAGTACTTCCGCTGCTACTCCGACGCCCGCTTCCACTGCAGAGGAATCCCCATCATCATGACGCTTGACTTCAAGGTTGCCGACCTCTCCCTTGCCGAGGCAGGCCGGCACCAGATCCGGCTTGCCGAGCACGAGATGCCGGGCCTCATGGCATTGCGGCGCGAGTTCGGCGAAAGCCAGCCGCTCGCGGGAGCCCGTATTGCCGGGTCGCTGCATATGACGGTCCAGACTGCGGTCCTCATCGAAACGCTGACGGCTCTGGGTGCCGAGGTTCGCTGGGCCTCCTGCAACATCTTCTCGACGCAGGATGAGGCTGCTGCCGCAGTCGTCGTCGGGCAGGGAACGGTGGAGGAGCCCGCCGGTGTGCCTGTTTTCGCTTGGAAGAATGAGTCGCTGGAGGAGTACTGGTGGGCCACCTCGCAGATCCTGCAGTGGCCGAACGGCGAGCCGAACATGATTCTCGACGACGGCGGCGACGCCACCATGCTGGTCCACAAGGGTGCTGAGTTCGAAGCTGCCGGCGCGGTGCCTGCGGCACCCACCGAGGACGATGTCGATTACTCCCACGAATACACGGTTGTCCTTGATGTGCTGCGTGCGTCGCTCGCTGAGGATCCGCAGCGCTGGACCCGCATCGCTGCGTCGATCCAGGGCGTCACCGAGGAGACCACCACGGGAGTCCACCGCCTGTACCAGCTGGCTGAGCAGGGCAAGCTTCTCTTCCCGGCCATCAACGTCAACGACTCCGTGACCAAGTCCAAGTTCGACAACAAGTACGGCATCCGTCACTCGTTGCCGGACGGCCTGAACCGCGCAACCGACGTTCTCATCGGTGGCAAGGTCGCCGTCGTCTGTGGTTATGGCGATGTCGGCAAGGGTGCTGCAGAAGCGCTCCGCGGGCAGGGCGCCCGTGTGATCGTGACCGAGATTGACCCCATCTGTGCACTGCAGGCCGTCATGGACGGCTACCAGGTGGCCAAGCTTGAGTCGGTGCTTGCGCAGGGTGACATCTTCATCACCACCACGGGCAACAAGGACGTCATCATGGCGCACCACATGCAGGCCATGAAGCACCAGGCGATTGTCGGGAACATCGGCCACTTCGACAATGAGATCGACATTGCCGGTCTCGCGCGGACGCCGGGCGTGGTGAAGGTTGAGATCAAGCCGCAGGTCCACGAATGGGTCTTTGACCAGGGTACGGAGCGGCAGCGCAGCATCATCATGCTGTCGGAAGGCCGTCTGCTCAACCTCGGCAACGCTACCGGGCATCCGTCCTTTGTCATGAGCAACTCTTTCGCCAACCAGACGATCGCGCAGATTGAGCTGTTCACCAAGCACGGTCAGACCCGTGAAGACGGTTCGCCGGAATATGACCGGCAGGTGTACGTGCTGCCCAAGATCCTGGATGAGAAGGTTGCGCGGCTGCACCTCGACGCGCTGGGAGTCGAGCTGACCGAGCTGTCCAAGAGCCAGGCCGAGTACCTGGACGTCGATGTGGCCGGGCCGTACAAGCCTGACCACTACCGCTACTAGGCACCATGACGCTCGGTTTCCGAGCGGCCGTACATACGTGTCCAACGCCGGCCCGCGGGGGAATCGGGCGTAAAATTGCATCTGGACAGCAACTAGCAGGCAAGGTATAGCGCATGTCGAACGTCTCCGAAGAGGATCAGCCACAGCGTCGGGGCTTGAAGATTGCTGCCCTCATCGTGGCCGGCTTGTTGGTTGTCGGCGGCGGGATCGTGGGTGCCATCACCGCGCCGAGCTGGGCGAATTTCGGCAATGAGCCGGCGGCAGCACCGTCGTCGTCCGCGTCTGCGACTGCCTCCCAGGAACCGGAAGCCGAGAAGTCCGAGGAGCCTGCCGCCGAGGAGTTCACCTTCGGAGTGACTCCCACTGATGGTGCGGCGAACGTGAATCCTGCCACGCTGCCGGAAATCCGTGCGGAAGAGGCGGCCATCAAGGACGTGTCGCTCGTTCCAGTGCTCGGCGGGGAGCCGGTTGCCGGGACGCTTTCCGGGGACGCGTCCTCGTGGAAGGCCGATGGGCCGCTGGCCTTCGCCACCGAGTACTCGTTCAGTTTTGTGCTGGTTGATTCCACGGGCGGTGAGCACCGGCAGGAGCAGACCTTCACCACGGTGCAGCCCGAAAATGAGGCGAACGCGTGGATGTATCCGGCGCCCGGCTCCACTGTCGGAACCGGCCAGGCCATCGAGATCACCTTTAGCGAGCCGGTCACCAACAAGGATGCCGTCGAGAAGGCCATCACCATCACCAGCACTTCCGGCCAGGAGGGCGCCTTCTACTGGCTGAATGATACCGAGGTGCGTTACCGCGCCCAGGAGTATTGGGCTCCGCACAGCACCATCACGGTCGATATGCAGCTCTTCGGGGTGGATTTCGGTAACGGGATGATCGGTAATTTCAACGACACCTACTCGTTCAAGACCCACAACACCCGTCTCGCCGTGGTGGACAATGCCACCAAGGAGATGAAGGTTTTCATTGACGGCAAGCTGGAACGGACCTTCCCGGTGACGCTCGGCACCGAGGAATGGCCTTCCTTCTACGGGCTCTACACCGTGATGGAGCAGTATGAGCGGACCAAGTTCACTGCCGAATCGATCGGTCTCAAGCCCGAGGATCCCGCGTACTATCCGCCGACTGAAGTGAACTTTGCGAGCCGGATCTCGAACGGCGGTGCCTTTGTGCATGAGGCGCTTCCGGCGGCGCAGTCGGTGCTGGGCATTGCGAACGTCTCACACGGCTGCGTGGGGATGAGTCCGGAGGGCGCCAAGTATTTCTACGACGTCTTCGGTCCGGGCGACATGCTAGAGATCCGCAATACGGATACCGGTCCGGTACAGGTCTGGGACGGCTTCGGTGACTGGAACCTGTCCTGGTCCGAGTGGACGTCGCAGGGGGCGTAGCGGGGTTTCTGCCCGGGCGGGTACTTCGTTCGGGTTCTTGTGCGGTCGACGTTTAGCGTTCCGGTCTTGCTGGCGCTCGTTCGCTCGTGCGCTCGTTCAGTGTTCCGGTCTTGCTGGCGCTCGATTGCTCGTGCGCTCGTTCAGCGTTCCGGTCTTGGTCAGCGTTCCGGGCGAGTTTTTCGTTGCTTGTTCAGTGCTCAGTCGCTCGTTCGATGTTCCGGCCACTTGTGCACTCTTCAGTCAGTTACTGAATGGCAGACGGTGCAGCTGTTCAGCGGTGCGGGACGTGCGTTCACGCTGCCTGGTGAGTCTGGCGTAGTCGCGGTCGCGGCGTGCCGAGACCACGGCGTTGAGGAAATCCTCCGGCAGGGTTCCGGCGGGCGGGGCCGGAAACACGAATGCTGACGCTTCGTTTGCCAGTTCGGTGGCGAGGGCACCGCGAGCGGAAGGCGTGAGCCGGTTCGCTTGGCCGATGAACTGCGAGATCCTGCGTGCCAGCGGGTCCGGCAGCTGTACGACGTCGGCGGTTGCAATCCATGCATGGAGCGACGGCGGCAGCACTGCTCGCGTCCGTTGTTTGACGACGACACGCTCGTGCATCGAGTAAGTGCCTGCGAGGAGGTCGCCGAGCCGCTTTGACCGCTCGTTGAACACAGCCACGAGGAAAGCGAGCGAGCCGACCAGCAGGTAGATTTCCAGGACCGCAAGCATGCCGCGGATGAAGGCGTGCCGGAAGCGGATGGAACCGCCGTCGTCGCGCACTATGCGCAGTCCCATGACAAGCCGGCCGAGGGATTTGCCCCTCGTGACCGTTTCCACGGTGACGGGGATGACCACGAGGACCAGCACCACGAGGACCAGGACGAGGGCCTGGGTGAGTGCCGGGTCGAAGGCGCCGCCGAAGGTGTTGCCGACTGTCACAATGACGCCGATGATCACCAGGAACTGCGCAAGAACATCGATCATCAGGCTCACGGCGCGTGCGCCGAACGAGGCCGGGCGCAGCTCGAGAACGACGGCTTCGCCGGTGATGACCGAGCTCATTGGATGTCCTCCCCTTGGATGAAATCAGCTTAGCTGCCGTTTGAGTGTGGTTGCCGGGGGATAAGCTGGCCGGGTGGATCTGGACGCCTTCGAGGAAGTAAACCGCGCAGACTGGAACCGGCTGGACATACTGACCCGGCAGCGGCGGCTGCGCGGCAGCGAGGCGGACGAGCTGCTTGATCTGTACCAGCGCACATCCACCCATCTGTCGATGATTCGATCGATGGCTCCGGAAAGCGCCCTGTCCAACGAACTTTCCATGCGGTTGTCCCGTGCGCGGACCAGGTTCACTGGTGCCCGATCAAATTTTCTCGAAGATGTTGCGCGGTTTTTTGTAATCTCGTTGCCGGCTGCCTTCTACCGGGTTCGGTGGCTCACGGTGGCTGTGGGAGTGGTTTTTCTTGCCGTCAGCTGGCTGTATGGGGCGTGGGTGGTGAATACGCCCGGCGTGATTGCCGCGCTTGGCAGTGACGAGGAGATTCGGCGGTACGTCGAAGAGGACTTCGTGGACTACTACTCCGAGAATCCGGCTGCCTCATTTGCCGGACTGGTGTGGACCAACAACGCGTGGATTGCGGTGCAGGCGGTGGCTTTCGGGATCACCGGGCTATGGGGGCCGTTTGTTCTGTACCAGAATGCGCAGGGTGTGGGGATCGCTGCGGGAATGATGGCGTCCTACGACAAACTTGATGTGTTCTTCACGTACATCCTTCCGCACGGATTCATGGAGCTCACCGCGATTTTTATTGCGACGGCGGCGGGACTGCGGATCTTTTGGGCGTGGGTTTCACCTGGAGCCCGAACCCGCTCGCAGGCGCTTGCCGAGGAGGGTCGGTCGCTCATCACGGTTGCGCTGGGATTGGTGCTGGTGCTGTTTGTATCGGGCCTGGTGGAGGGCTTTGTCACGCCGAGTCCGCTTCCGGTGTGGCTGCGGATTGGGATCGGCTTCACTGTTTTTGCCCTCTACTGGGTCTACACGCTGGTTCTCGGTGGCAGAGCTTTCCGGGCGGGATACACGGGCGATCTGGGTGATGAGGATCGTGGGGCTTCGGTGTTGACGGCCTGATTCTGGGTTCTGGTCTTGTGGGCGCTGTTCAGCCCGGGGCGTTGGGCTAGCCGCGCCCAGTGCAAAGTAATCTCCGACTTCCGGCGAAGCACCGCCTGGCGTTTGGTTGGGCCGGCTGGGGGATTTCTCCCACCATTTATCCTCTCTCCGTCTTAGAAGGGTGGGGGTTGGGTGGTGTAGGTTTTTCCGGCTGGTGAGGTGGCGGTGATGGTGCCGGGTTCGGGTTGCATGTAGTCCCAGAGCCCGATGGTTTTGAGCCGGTGGTGTTTGGCGCAGAGGCAGGCAAGATTGTCGTGGTCTGTGCGTCCGCCGTGGTGCCAGGGAATGGTGTGGTCGATTTCAGTTGCGACCGCTGCCCGGTTGCAGCCAGGGTGTCGGCAGGTTTTGTCGCGGATGCGGACCCAGTCCTGGAG
>NZ_KI914586.1:158382-162777 GCF_000520475.1 Arthrobacter sp. 35/47 | reverse complement strand
CCTGCGAAGGTGACCGGCCGCCGTCGTACTGGAAGCCTTATTTCTGGCGGGTCTTCGGGTCGAGCGCCTCGCGGAGCGATTCGCCCAGCAGGGTGAAGCCGAGCGCAGTGATGGCGATGCATGCACCGGGCAGGAACGCCAGGTACGGGGAGGACGCCAGTTCGGCCTGGGCATACGTCAGCATGCGGCCCCACTCCGCAGTCTGCGGCAGCCCGCCGCCGAGCCCGAGGAACGACAGCGCAGCCGCGTCGATCACAGCCGTTGCCAGGGATAGCGTCGCCTGCACAATGACCGGTCCAACACTGTTGGGCAGCAGGTGGCTCATGGTGATGGTGCGTCTGCTCAGTCCCAGGGTCTGGGCGGCGAGAATGTAATCGGACCCTCGCTGGGAGAGCATCGAGGACCGCAGCAGGCGCGCGAAGATCGGCAGCTGGGATGCGCCGATGGCGATCATCACCGCGTACTGCCCCTGTCCGAGGATGGCGGCAATGCTGACGGCGAGGAGCAGGTTGGGGACCGAGAGCAGGATGTCCACGAAACGCATGATGACGCTGTCCACCCAACCGCCCAGGCCGCCGGCCAGCAGCCCGAGCAGCATGCCCCCGGCCAGCCCGATTGCGGTTGAGATGACACCAATCATCAGCGATGCCTGCGCACCCCAGATCAGCTTGCTGAGCACGTCACCGCCGAACCGGTCCAGTCCCAGCGGGTATTCCGGCAGCTCCCCCGGCCCGGGGATGTTGATCGGCGTGATTTCCGTCCGGCCGGGCAGCTCATTTCCGCCGTAGGGCGCAAGGATAGGGGCGAGCGCGGCCACAAGAAGGAACAGACCGATGATGATCGCACCGGCGATGGCCTGCGGGTTGCGTCGCAGCCTTCGGAAGGCATCCTTCCAGAGGCCGGTGCCGCTGCCCTCGGAAAGCGTGGGTTCCGCGGTGGCCGGTGTGACTTCTCCGCCCGCGGCGGGAGGCAGAATGTTGCTCATTGCACACGCACCCTTGGGTCGATGATGGTGTACGAAATGTCAACGATGAGATTGATCAGTGCGTACAGGATCGCGATGAAGATGATGAAGCCTTGAAGCACCGGATAATCCAGTTCGAAGATCGCATCACGCAGGAAACTGCCGATGCCGTTGAAGGCGAAGACAGTCTCCGTGAGGACCGCGCCCGAAATCAGCAGTCCGGTCTGCAGGCCGATGGTTGTCACAACCGGCAGCATGGCGTTGCGCAGGATGAAACGGCTCCGGATGGTTTTCTCCATGAGGCCCTTGGCGCGGGCCGTCCGTACGTAGTCGGCGTTCTGCACCTCCAGCACCGAGGCCCGGGTGATCCGCACAATGATGGCGAGCGGAATCGTTCCGAGGGCCAGCCCCGGAAGGATCAGGTGCTGGAAAGCGTCCCACGCGGCGTCGTACTCTCCCGTGAGGATGCCGTCCAGCACGTAGAAGTCCGTGAAATGGGTGGCATTGATCCGGGGGTTCTGGCGGCCGTCCGGCGGCAGGATGGGCCACTGGATGGCGAACAGGTACTTCAGGATGAAAGCAAGGAAGAACACCGGGATGGTGATGCCGATCAGGCTCAGGACAACCGAGCCGTGATCCACCACCTTCCCGTAGTGCCGGGCGGCGAGGTATCCCAGCGGAATGCCGATGCCGATTGCGAAGATCAGGGCCACCACGCTCAGCTCGATCGTGGCGGGAAAGCGGGTTGCAAACTCCTGGAGGACGGGGCGGCCGGTGATGATGGAGGTCCCGAAGTCGCCCTGGAGCAGCTTCCCCATGTAGGTGAAGTACTGCAGCAGGAGCGGCTGGTCGAAGCCGTAAAGTTCGTTGACCCTGGCCACTGCCTCGGGAGTTGCCCGCTCACCCAGGAGGGCTGTGGCGGGGCCGCCCGGCAGGCTCCGAACCCAGAGGAACAGCAGGACCGAAAGGCCAAACAGGGTGGGAATCAGCAGGGCGAGGCGTTTACCAATGACGCGAAGCACAGTGTCCTTTCGACAGTGCGGTACCGGGCCGAACGGGAGCAGACAAAAGCGGAGGGACCAATGGAGCCGGTCCCTCCGCTCCTGTTGTTACTCGTTCAGCTCGATCATGTTGAAGACTTCGTCATTGACCGGGCTGGCCGGGTAGGAATCGACCCGCGGGGCGAAGGCCAGCGACGGCGCAGGGTGGGCCAGCGGGATCGCCGGGTTGAACTCCGCGATCTGCTGGTTGATCTCCTCGTACATCGCGGTCTGTTCCTCCCGGTCGGTCATACCGCGTGCCTCGCTCAGCGCCTCGAACAGCTCCGGGTTGTCGAACCCGAACTCCATCTTTTCCTGGCCGAAGAAGACGCCGATGAAGTTGTCCGTGTCGTTGTAATCACCGGTCCAGCCCAGGAGGTGGATGCCGTGATCCTCGGTGCCCTGGATGCGGTCGAGGTAGTCAGGCGTCCATACGTCCGGTGCCGGAGTAACGGTGATCCCGACCTCTTCCAGCTGGGCGCTGATGTTGGTGAAGACCTGTTCCGGAGTGGGCATGTACGGACGGGAGACGTCAGTCGGGTAGTTGAACTCGACCTCGAAGCCGTCCGGGTAGCCTGCCTCGGCAAGCAGTTCCTTGGCGCGCTCCGGATCATATTCGTACGTGGTGACGTCCTCGTTGTAGCCGTCCACAACATCCGGGATGAACTGCGTGGCAAGCTGCGTGCCCTCAGGCAGGGTCTGGTCGATCAGAGCCTGCTTGTCGATCGCGTGGTGGATAGCCTGGCGCACCAGGGGGTCGCTCAGTTCTTCGACGGCGTGGTTGATGCCGAGGTAGAGGATGGTGAACGGATCGCGCGGGACGATCATGAACCCTTCCTCCTCGAGCACCGGGATGTCCGCCGGCGATACCAGGTCGAAGCCGTCAATGGTTCCGGCCTGCAGCGCCTGGGTGCGGGCCTGCGGGTCATCGATGATCCGGAAGATGACCTGCTGGACATCGCCCTGCTCGCCCCAGTACTCCTCGTAGGCGGAGATGGTGAGGTCCTCGCCCACGTTCCAGGAATCGAACTTGAACGGGCCCGTTCCGACAGGATTGCCCTGGGCGTATTCGCTGAGCTGCGGGGCTTCGGAGGACCCGCCGATGTCATCCGCGTTGAACTCCTCCAGCGCGGTGGGGCTCTGCATGGAGAAGGCGGGGAGCGACAGCGCGGGAACGAATCCGGCGAACGGCTTGGCGAGCGTGACGGTGGCCTCGAGGTCGCCGTTCACCTCGCAGGACTCGTAGACCGCTGCTTCCGGCGAATCGGCGAACCCGCGGAACAGGTTGTTGTAGTAGTAGGACACGGACGGCGCCTGAGCCAGCCCGGTGAAGTTGTACCAGCGGTCGAAGTTGAAGCAGACGGCTTCGGCGTTGAAATCGGTGCCGTCGTGGAAGGTCACGCCTTCCTTCAGCTGGAAGGTGGTGGACAGTCCGTCCTCGGACGTCTCCCACGATTCGGCCAGGAGCGGTGCCGGGTCAGCGGTTCCCGGTTCCACGCCGACCAGACCCTCGAAGATCTGCCGGCTGACCCTGAAGGACTCGCCGTCACTGGCGAAGGCCGGATCGAGAGACGCCGGATCGGATGAAGCTGCGAAGACGAAGGTCGAATCAACTTCCCCTTCCCCGCCTGCGCCGCCGTCCTCCTCACGCTGGCTCTGGACACAGCCGCTGAGCAGCAGCGCGGTGATCGCGGCACCTGCGGTAAAGGCGGCAGCGCGCTTCCTCGTGGGAAGCGTCCCCCGCGCTGTTTTGCTTGTGAACATTAGTGCTCCTGATGATCTGTTACCGGACGGACACGTCCCTGTGTCCGGATGGCGCACGGATAGACCGTGTTACCTAATGTGACGAGCCTAACTCCCAGCGCTGGCGGGTGCAGTATTTCCCGTCAGCAAGCCATCACGATTTGGTTAAGCGTTATCAGCGCTCCGTGCACTGACCAGCGGAAACTGACTCGTTGAGAGCCGCCGCCTGCTCGACGACGGGGCGGAGCTCGTCAAGTGTGAGTGCATAACCGACCGGTACATCTGCGGTGGACTTGGCGAAGATCAGGCCTGCAACCCGCCCCTGCATATCCAGCAGCGGCCCGCCGGAGTTCCCCTGCTGCACGTTCGCGGCGAGGGTGTAGACGTCGACTGCCGTCGGATCCGCTCCATAGATGTTTTCGACGAGTACATCGGAACGGTTTTGGACGCTGGCGGGCTGAATCTGGAACGGCCCGCCTGCCGGGTAACCTGCGAATGCGGCGGTGTCTCCCGTTTCCAGCCCCTCACCGAGCGCGAGCGGTGCGCGGTTAAGCCCGTCCACCGCCAGAACCGCGATGTCCCTGACCGGGTCGAAGTAGACCACATTTGCAGGTACGGCGCCGTTGCCGGGGTATTCGACCACCGGCT
>NZ_KI914586.1:155496-158282 GCF_000520475.1 Arthrobacter sp. 35/47 | reverse complement strand
GCCGCCACGACGTGGGCGTTGGTGACGACCCGGCCGGGCGCGACGACGAACCCCGATCCTGTCTGGTTCTGGCCGCACTGGAACGCGGTGCCCGCGATCCGCAGAACGGACGCCGACGCCGCTGCCAGTTCCGGGGTGTCCACCGACGCATCGGGAATGGGCGCCGGAGTTGCGGGCGCCACAGACTCCAGGAGCGTGGGAATGCCGTCGGCGACAGCGATGGAGCGGATCTGTGCCATCCAGGTGCGCACCGGCGACGGCGTCAGCGTATCGATGGTGCCCAACACCTTCGACGACGCGATGGACTGGGACAGGAACGGCACGCCCATGGTGCTCATACTGAATGCCAGCATGGCCAGGACCAGGGCAGCGACGACGACGTTGGTGGCGCCTCCCAGCAGACGGTCGATCACGCGGACCGGCACCGAGCCCGTCCTGCTGCTGAGCGCACGTCCGAGGCCGGCGCCGAGGGCCTGTCCGATAATGACAAGAAGCAGCGCTGTGGCGATGACCGCGGCCAGTCTCCAGCTGTCCTCGGACACCCAGGCGCTCACCAGGGGGATGGCGAAGAATGCGGCTACGGCGCCTGCGCCGAATCCGATGATCCCTCCGAGCGTGACGAGGAACCCGTTCTTCAGGCCGGCGATCAGGTATCCGATCAGCATCAGGACCAGGAGGATATCCAGGAGCGTCAAGCCGAACACGTCACTCCCCTTTCAGGAAGCGCCGTACTTCCCCAACAGGTTCAATTCTACGTTCCCGGTCCGACAGTCCCCCCACGGGAACGTGATTTACCTTTCCCCTCGGCGAACATGCGTGTAGCAGGTGTCACAACGTCCCCGCGTACGGCAAGATGGGGAAAGACGGTAATCTGGCCAGTTTTCATCATGCAGTTGCATTACACCGAGGAGATTTCATGGATATTGAGGTACTGCGCAGGGCGCCCCTGTTCGCTTCGCTGGGTGACGAGGTCTTTGCGGCACTCACCGATGAGTTGACCGAAGTGGATCTCTCCCGCGGCGCATCAGTCTTCCGGGAGGGAGACCAGGGCGACCAGCTCTACTTCATCGTCTCCGGCAAAATCAAGCTTGGCCGCACCGCACAGGACGGCCGCGAGAACCTGCTGGCAATCCTCGGCCCCGGCGAACTCTTCGGCGAAATGGCACTGTTCGATCCGAGCCCGCGTACCGCAACAGCTACCGCAGTGTCAGAGACCCGGCTCGCAGGCCTGAAGAATGAAAACCTCCGTGCGCTTCTCGAGACCCGCCCTGAGGTGTCAGCCCAGCTTCTGCAGGCCCTCGCGCGCAGGTTGCGCCGCACCAACGAGTCGCTGGCGGACCTGGTGTTCTCGGACGTTCCGGGCCGCGTTGCCAAGGCGCTGCTCGACCTCGCGGACCGCTTCGGCAGGCCCGCGACCGACGGCATCCTGGTGGCGCACGAGCTCACCCAGGAGGAACTGGCGCAACTCGTCGGTGCTTCCCGCGAAACGGTGAACAAGGCCCTCGCCGAGTTTGTGCAGCGCGGCTGGCTCCGCCTTGAGGCCCGCGCCGTCGTCATTCTCGACATCCAGCGGCTACGCCAGCGGAGCCGCTGACCCATCCCACTCTTCCCCGAACTTTTGCGCATGTCTGGTGGCTTAACCGGCCGACACGTCGCCGGACGTGCACAAATGTTCCGGGAAGTTACGTACCTCCCCGAACTTTTGCGCAGATCAGGCGGGTTCTCGTCGGGGCAAGCCACCCGAGCTGCGCAGAAGTTCCGGGGTTCCCTGGCGCCAGCCCTGACGTAAGAGCGTCTTCCGGACCTTCGCAACGATCCGCCAGCCACCTTCCTGCAGATCGAGCCGGTTCAGCTTCACCTGCGCCCACCCGACTTCGGCGACCTTGGCGTCCCGAGCCATATCCCGGGCCTGCTGTTCCGGCGTCAGGTGATGTTCGCCGTCGTATTCGAGACAGGTCTGGAATGTCTCACAGCCGAGATCCGTCCACGCAACAATCGACCCATGCCGGTCGCGCAGCGGGTAGTTGACCGCGAATTCCGGCAAGCCGGCGTCTTCCAGAGTCAGGCGAACCAGCGTCTCGGGAGGCGAGTCCACGCCGACCCGCAGGCGGTCTAAAGCCTGCCGCGCCTTCTGGATTCCCCAACTCCGTCCGTGTGTCGCCACAAATCCGGACAGTTCGTGCCTGGGCACCATAGCTGTCTTCAGCGGGCCAAAAGAGCGGACGTGCTCGCTCACAATCTGGTCTCCCGCAACAATCAGATCCTCAAGAGGGAGCACTGTTGCAAGGTCAAGCCAGGTTCGAGAGACGGAAGTAACCGCCACGCCGTCAACCTCGACGACATCACCGTCAGAGACGTCGAGCCGGTGGCCTGTCACGCCTTTCCTTCGCGGTGCAGCTGACTGCTTGCCGCGTGACAGGTGAAGGCGCTCGCGGGAAATCCAGGATGGCAGGTGAATCTTGTGAACTTCTGCCGCAGTCGTATGCGATACGAAACTCCCCGGGAGCAGTTCCACATAGGGCCTGCAACGCGACAGCACCGGTTGCGCAACGCCGACCGGAACGCGCACTTCGCGGCTCGGGGTCACCAGATCCCTGGCACGCGTCCGGCTCCTGGTCAGGTCCACGTCGAGTGCCTGCCGCAAAGTGAAGGACCGACCATGAAGGTCCTCGGGCAACTGAGCGTATCGGGGCATGCTCCATCTCAGCGCATTTCCCGTACGTCTGCGCCCGGTATCCACAGCCCCGAACTTTTGCGCATTTATGGCGGCTTCCTGTGCGGAGAAG
>NZ_KI914586.1:142369-155396 GCF_000520475.1 Arthrobacter sp. 35/47 | reverse complement strand
AGACCGGGAGGTGGAAGGGGCGGAGGTGGAAGGGGCGGAGGTGGAAGGGGCGGAGGCCGGACCCCGACGACGGCGGCTACCGCCCCCGCTGTTCGGAACCTTCCGTGGCGGTGGAGCACTCCACTTCGATCTGCGGTCCGTCATCGGCCTCGACCAGTCGGGGCGAGAAAACCTTCATGGGCCGCTTGTGGGACAGGTAGGCGATGCAGCCGCGCGAGGATCCGATCTTTTCAAGGATCAGTTCGACGGCGGGCACGGTCAGTTCATTCAGGGTGCGGCCGACAGTATTCGGCTGGCCGACGTCGTCGCCGAGCTTTGTGGTATCCCGCTGCCTGATTTCCTCGGCCGACCACCGCCACTGCCCCCACACACCTTTGCTGGCAAGGAGGGTGGGTTCCTGGTTGACCGGTTGTGCAGCCGCGAAGTAGCGCGTGTCGAAACGGCGGTGCGCAAAGTCCGGGCTCAGCCACGCCGAGAGCGGCTTGATCAGATCGGTGCGCAACCCGAGAGCACGCTTCGACAGGATCTCGGCAAAGGTCTTCTCACCGGCAGCGATCGCCTCGCGGGCTTCCATCCACTGCGGGTGACGGGTTCCCTCGACAAGGCTGGAGGCATCCGGACCGGCCAGCAGCACCCCTGTTTCTTCAAACAGTTCGCGGATGGCGGCAACAACAAAACGCCGCGCCACGTGGTGATCCTCCGTGGCAAGCGCCGCCGCCCACTGGGCGGGTGAGGGACCAAACCAGGTGACCGGGTCGTCGTCGTGCTCTTCCACGCTGCCGCCGGGGAAGGCGACGACGCCCAGCGGAGACTCCCCGCGGCGGTAGGAGAGGTAGACCTCCGTGCCCGCCGGGGCATCACGGATCAGCACGACCGACGACGCCGGCCGAGGCTTTACGGGGGTGCGCTCGCCATGGTCGATCCAACTGCGGGCGGCGCCCTGCTGCTCTTCCGGGACTGGGAAGCGCCTGGTGCTTGAGCGATTCACGAAACTAGATGAACTCCGCGATTATTTCGACTTCGACGGGCGCATCCAATGGTAGTACGGCAACACCCACCGCGGAACGGGCGTGGGCACCCGCTTCACCGAACACCTGGCCGAGGAGCTCGGATGCACCATTGATAACGCCGGGCTGGCCGGTGAAAGACGGGTCCGAGGCCACGAAACCGACCACCTTGACAATGCGGCTCACGCGATCCAGGTCACCGATCTGGGACTTCACCGCGGCCATGGCATTGACTGCGCAGGTAGCCGCATACTCCTTGGCCTGCTCCGCGCTTATATCAGCGCCGACCTTGCCCGTAGCTGGGAGTTCGCCATTAATAAACGGAAGTTGACCAGAGGTGTAAACGTAGTTGCCGGACACCACGGCCGGGATGTAGGCCGCTACCGGCGCTGCCACCTCCGGGAGCGTGATTCCGAGGTCCTGAAGCCTTCTCTCAACGGCTGACACCGCTTCATTGGCGCTGGTCACGACGCGTTTTTCTCCCTCTTGAGATAAGCAACGAGACCGTTGCCGTCGGGGCCGGGAACCACCTGCACCAGTTCCCAACCGTCCTCACCCCACTGGTCAAGGATCTGCTTGGTGGCGTGGATGATGAGCGGAATTGTGGCGTACTCCCATTTGGTCATGACTCACAGGGTAGCGCGTGCTTGTAAACTGGAGTACATGGCTGCTCGTAAATCTCCTTTCTTTGACACGGCAACCACCCTGGGGAAAATCATTGCATTTCTTGGAATCAGTGGATTGAGCGGGGTGCTTGCTGCGGGTCTTCTGGTGCCCGTGGCCGCTGCCGCCGGCACCGGCGCCTCGGCGTCCATTCAGTTCTTCGAGAATCTTCCGGCTGAGCTGGAGCGCGGTGCGCTCGCCCAGCCGTCCAAGATCGTCGCCTCGGATGGATCGTTGATCGCAACGCTGTATGAGGAGAACCGTCAGCCCGTCACACTGGACCAGGTCTCCGAAAACATGACCGATGCGCTCATCGCGATCGAGGATGACGCGTTCTACGAGCACGGCGGTGTGGATCTGCAGGGCATCATCAGTGCCGCCATCAGCAACATCAGCAGCGACACCACGCGCGGAGCCTCCACCATCACGCAGCAGTACGTCAACAACGTCCTGATCGACGCGAGCATGCGAACCGGCGGCGACATCACCTTCAGCGGCCAGAAGACCCTGGGCGACAAGCTGCGCGAGGCCAAGCTCGCCATTGCAGTGGAGAAGGAGCTGAGCAAGGAGGAAATCCTTGCCGGCTACCTCAACATCGTGCCGTTCACCGGCAATACGTACGGCGTCCAGGCTGCCTCCAAGTACTTCTTCAACGTCGAGGCAAAAGACCTCAACATCCAGCAGGCAGCGCTCCTGGCCGGCGTGGTCAACGGCCCCACCTTCTACAGCCCCGAGCTCTACCCGGAGCGCTCACTGGAGCGCCGCAACCTCGTGATCGGCCGCATGCTCGAGACCGGCAAGATCACGCAGGAAGAGTACGATGCCGCCGTCGCATCCGATCTCGGACTGAATATCACGCCGGTCCTCAACGGCTGTGTCGGCGCTGAGCAGGCTCCCTACTTCTGTGACTACGTCACCCACCTGGTCCTCAACGACCCGGCTTACGGGGAAACCCGCGAGGATCGCGAGAACCTGCTCTACCGGGGCGGCCTCACCATCAAGACCACCCTGGACGCACGGGCCCAGGCGGCCGCGCAGACCGCCGTCAACGAGACAGCCAACCGCGAAACCACGGACGCCGCGGTGGGCCACTCGATGGTCAGCCTGCAGCCGGGCACCGGCAACATCCTCGTCATGGCGCAGAACACCCGGTTCATGCCGGGAGAGACGGCCGGCGATTCCGTCCTGAACTTCAACGTCGACCAGTACGCCGGCGGTGACCCCAACAAGCCGGTGGGCGGGCTGGGCGGATACCAGCCGGGATCGACCTTCAAGCCCTTTGTCGTGGCGGCCTGGCTTGAGGATGGCCGGTCACTGAACGCCATGGTCGATGGCAGCAAGAAGAAGTATGAACAGGGCGAAACCTGGGAAGCCAGCTGCCTGCCCGGCGGGGAGTATGTCCTCCCCGACGCGGAAGGCTACGAGCCGCAGAACTACGGCGACATCAACTACGGCAACTACACCGTGCTCGAAGGCCTTGCGCAGTCCTACAACACAGTGACCATGTACACCGCAAAAGAGGTGGACCTCTGCAAGCCCTTCGAGATCGCCTCGAAGCTTGGAGTCCACGACGGCAAGAGCGCCAGCGGGGAATACACGCCGCTCCAGGTGCAGCCGTCCGCACTGATCGGCGGCGGCAGCGAGGTTGCCCCGATGTCCATGGCTACCGCGTTTGCTGCGCTGGGAGCCGAGGGCCTCACGTGCGAGCCCCGGGCACTCACCGAGGTCACCGCCGTCGACGGAAGCACCTTCCCTGTTCCGCAGCCGGAGTGCGAGCAGGTCATTCCCAAGGAGCTCGCCCGTGGAGTCAACTACGCCACGCAGGAAGTGATGGAGCGCGGCTCAGGCCAGCTTCTGGAGTTCGGAGACGTTCCGATGGCAGGCAAGACAGGCACCAACGACGCCCGCTCACAGACCTGGTTCGTGGGTTACAACTCGGCCATGGCCACGGCCAGCTGGGTGGGCAACTGGAAGGAAAACAGCACCTCGCTGTCCGCCCTCCGGATCGGCGGACGGGTCTACGAGGAGATCGACGGCGCATTCGTCGCCGCACCCTCATGGGCCCGGTACATGCAGCAGATCCAGGGTTCGTATCAGCCGGAGCCGTTTGCTGACCCGCCATCCAACATGCTGGCCCAGCGGCCCCTGCAGCCGTCGCCGAACCAGCCGACCCCGCAGCCGACCGCTCCCGGACAACCGCCGAACAACAACGGCTTCCAGCAGTTCGTTCCGGCGCCGCCTGCGGGCAACACCCTGCCCGTCACCCCGCCGGACAATTCGGGGAACAATGGGAACGGTAATGGCAACGGTAACGGCAACGGTGGAGGCAATGGCTGATCGTGGCGACAACTAGAGACGGCACCCGCACCGCCGCAGCGCTCACCCTTGGTGCAACCGCGGCGGCGGGCGTCGCCACTGTGGGGTACGCAGCGTTCATTGAGCGGAACCTCTTCGGCCTTCGCGAGGAGTCGCTTGCGATCCTGCCGCCGCGCAGCCGCCCCCTCCGGGTGCTGCACCTTTCTGATATCCACATGGTGCCGAGGCAATCCGCGAAGTCGAAGTGGCTGCAGGGACTTGCCGAACTGAAGCCTGATCTGGTGGTCAACACCGGCGACAACCTCAGCCACCCCAAGGCGCTCGCTCCCCTGCTTGACGCTCTGGAGCCGCTGCTGGATTTCCCGGGCGTTTTTGTTCCCGGCTCCAACGACTACTACGCCCCGCGGATGCTCAACCCCTTCCGGTACCTGAGCGGACCGTCCTCCACCAATGGATCAAAGCCGCTCAAGGAACTGCCGTGGCAGCAGATGTTCGCCCGGTTCGGCTCGGCCGGCTGGGTTGACCTCACCAACCGCTCCCAGTCCGTCGCCCTTCGCGGCCTGCGGCTGGATTTCAGCGGCGTGGACGACCCGCACCTGAACCGGGACCGATTTGCCGGATTCCCCGCCGGAAGCAGCACCGCAGCCGAGGCACCGCACCTTCGGGTCGGCGTCGCGCATGCTCCGTACCAGCGTGTTCTGGACACCTTCACCGACGCCGGGGCCCACCTCATCCTTGCCGGCCACACCCACGGCGGTCAGGTGTGCATTCCCGGGTATGGGGCGCTCGTCAGTAACTGTGATCTGCCCACTTGGCGTGCCCGCGGCCTGACCCAGTGGGAGCACAACGGCAGCACCGTTCCGCTGAATGTGTCCGCAGGTATCGGTACGTCCCGGTTCGCACCAGTCCGTTTCGCCTGCCGCCCCGAAGCAGTATTGCTGACGCTCACGTCCCGCTGAGCTTCCGGGGTCTCCCGGAACTCCACAACGCGCGCGCCATGCACTCCCTGACATAGGATCGTTGCTGGGGGACACGAAATTTCGGCTCCCTCACGTCTCCAACTTCGAGAGAAGAGCATGCCGACGCAATCTACGCTGTGGGAGTCCCTCAGGCGTCTCTACCCGCACCTCCGACCAATCCTGCCGCGGCTGGTACTGGGTTTGTTTGCCGCGCTCGGGGCCAGCATCATGGTCCTGGCGATCCCGCAGGTGTTCCGGGTGCTCGTCAATGACGCACTCGCCGAGGGCCAGTCCGCCGCGACGGTGTGGATAGCTTCCGGGATCGTCCTCGTGCTCGGTGTGCTGGAAGCTGCCTTCGTGGCCATGCGCCGCTTCTTCGTCATCAATCCCGCCACCACCGTGGAAACCAACCTACGGACGTCCTTCTACCGGCACCTGCAGAACCTCGCCATAGCCTTCCACGACCGCTGGGGCAGCGGCCAGCTGTTGTCCCGCGCCATGACCGATCTGAACCTCATGCGGCGCTGGATGGCCTTCGGCGCCATCATGCTGGTGGTCGACTCGATCACCGTGACCGCCGGCGTGGCCATCATGTTCTTCATGAGCTGGCCGCTCGCGCTCATCTTCCTCGCTGCAGCAGTCCCCGTCATGATTTATGGCTTCCGTTTCCGGACTTCCTACAGCCGGGTCTCCCGCAAGAGCCAGGACCAGGCGGGTGACCTCGCGACCACCGTGGAGGAGTCCGTCCACGGGATCCGCGTCCTGAAGGCGTTCGGCCGGAGCCGCGAGGCTCTCGACGCGTTCAGCGACCAGGCCGAGGAACTCCGCGAAACCGAGATCCACAAGGCGAAGAGCCTCGCCACCTTCTCCCTCATCGTCACGCTCCTCCCCGAACTGGCGCTCGGGGCATCATTGGTCACCGGCATCGTGCTTGCGGCAAACGATGCCGTGACCATCGGCAGCCTCGTCGCATTCTTCGCCACCGCCGGTGTGGTGGCCGGGCGTGTGGAATTCATCGGTCCGCTCCTGGCCATGACCTTCACCGCCAAAACGGCGATCGACCGCCACTACGAGGTCATGGAGTCTGAAAACACCATCACCGATCCGGCAGATGCCCGGAGCCTCACCGACCCGCGTGGAGAGGTGACGTTCGACGACGTCCACTTCCGCTACCCGGACGCGGTGGATACCTCCGCATCCGTCATCAACGGTGTGGACCTGACCCTGCGGGCCGGAGAGACCATGGCACTGGTGGGGATCACGGGATGCGGCAAGAGCACGCTGCTACAGCTGGTGCCCAGGCTCTACGACGTCACCGGAGGCGCCATCCGGATCGACGGCATCGACCTGCGCGAGTTCAGCCTCTCCGAACTGCGCCGCCACGTTGCCGTGGCCTTCGAGGACACCACGCTGTTCTCGAACTCGGTCCGCGAAAACGTCCTGATGGGTGCCGATCCCCGGAACGACGACGACGCCGAGGCAATCCTTGCGGAGGCCCTTGACGTGGCGCAGGCGCACTTTGTGTATTCACTCCCCGACGGCGTTGACACCCTGATCGGCGAAGAGGGCCTGAGCCTTTCCGGCGGGCAGCGGCAGCGCCTGGCCCTGGCACGCGCCATCGCCGCGAAGCCGAAGGTGCTCGTGCTCGATGACCCGCTGTCGGCACTCGACGTTCGCACCGAGGAGCTGGTGGAAGAGCGGCTCCGGGAGGTCCTGGCGGACACCACCACCCTGATCGTCGCGCACCGGCCCTCGACCGTTGCACTGGCGGACCGGGTGGCGCTGATGGAAAACGGCCGCATCGCCGACGTCGGCACCCACACCGAGCTGCTGGCGCGCAGCGATCATTACCGTTACGTCATCGCCAGCCTGTCCGATGAGCCAGTCGACCTGGACAGTGAGCTGGAAGAGCTCGGCCGCAACGACCAGGAGGCGCGCGCATGAGCACCGAACCGAAGGAGAACAGCGGCGTGAAGACCGACCGGCCGTCGTCGTCGGGCATTTCCTCGGGAGTCACCAACGAAGACGAGGTGATGCTGGACCGCGCGCAGAACAAGTCGGTGCGGTCCCGGTCCTTCAGGCTGCTCGGATCGCTGATCCGACCCAACCGCAGGCAGTTCATCTGGACGGCTTTCCTGGTGGTCTTCTCGCAAATTGCCCGGGTGGCAGGGCCCGCCATCATTGCTTTCGGGATCGACCACGCTCTCCCCTCGCTGCTGCAGGGCGACCCGGTGCTGCTCTGGGCTGCCGGCATCACCTATCTCGTAGCCGCTGTGCTCGCGGCCACGCTGACGGCCGGCTACGTTCTCGCCGCCGCCCGGTTGAGCCAGGCGATGCTGCTGGATCTCCGTCTGCGGGTCTTCCGGCACACGCAGCGGCTCAGTCTGGAGTTCCACGAGAAGTACACGTCGGGACGCATCATCTCCCGTCAGACTTCAGACCTTGAAGCGCTGCGCGAGCTGCTTGACTCCGGCGTAAGTTCACTGGCATCCGGCCTGATGTACATGATCTTCACCGCCGTCACCATCTTTGTGCTGGACTGGCCCACCGGGCTGCTGATCCTCGTCGCGGCCATCCCCATGACGTTTCTTGCCCGCTGGTACCAGAAGCACTCGCAGATCGCGTACCGGTCATCGCGGGTGGTATCGGCCAGGCTGATCGTCCACTTCATTGAGACCATGACCGGCATCCGCGCCGTCAAGGCGTTCCGCCGCGAGAAGGTCAACGCCGACCGTTACGACGAACTGGCCGAGGACTACCGCCGGGTGACGGTTCGCTCGATCAACCTGAACGGTGTCTTCCAGCCCGGCCTGGTGCTGATCGGGAATGTGACCGTGGCCGCTGTGCTGCTGTTCGGCGGGTTCCGCGTCCTGGGCGGGTCCCTTGAGGTCGGCGCGCTGCTGGCCCTGCTGCTCTACAGCAAGCGGTTCTTCCAGCCCGTGGACCAGATGGCCATGTTCTACAACTCGTTCCAGTCCGCTGCCGCGGCGCTGGAGAAGGTCTCCGGCTTGCTGCAGGAAGTGCCGACCGTGCGTCCGCCGAAGAACCCGGTGCCGCTGAAGAATGCCCAGGGCCGGATCGAGTTCGACGGCGTGGAGTTCCGCTACGGGGACGGTCCGGTCATCCTGCCGCGCCTGGATCTCACCCTTCCCGCGGGTCAGACCGTGGCCCTCGTCGGCCAGACCGGTGCGGGAAAGTCAACACTCGCCAAGGTGATCGCGCGGTTCTATGACGTCTCGGAAGGCCGCGTGACTCTGGACGGGGTGGATCTGCGCCAGCTGGCGCCGCAGGACCTGCGCCGCGCCGTCGTCATGGTCACCCAAGAGGCCTTCCTGTTCAGCGGGAGCGTCGCGGACAACATTGCGCTCGGCAAACCGGAAGCCAGCCGTGAGGAGATCGAACGCGCCGCTAGGGCCGTGGGGGCGCATGAGTTCATCACCTCGCTGCCCGAGGGCTACGACACCGACGTGAACAAGCGGGGCGGGCGCGTGTCCTCCGGCCAGCGGCAGCTGATCAGTTTCGCCCGGGCCTTCCTGGCCGATCCGGCGGTACTGATTCTCGACGAGGCGACGTCCTCACTGGACATTCCCAGTGAGCGTCTGGTCCAGCAGGGGCTGCAGAAGCTGCTGGGCAACCGGACCGCGCTGATCATCGCCCACCGGCTCTCGACGGTGGAAATCGCCGACCGCGTGCTGGTGATGCACGACGGCGCCGTGGTGGAAGACGGCACGCCCGCTGACCTGATCGGTGGCACGGGCCGTTTCGCGACGCTCCACGCTGCCTGGCGGGACTCGCTGGTGTAGTTCGTCACCGACAGATTTGTCCGTTATCCTTGAGAGGTTGCTTTCGCGGCTTGTCCGGGACAGCACAATCGGGGTGTGGCGCAGCTTGGTAGCGCGCGTCGTTCGGGACGACGAGGCCGCAGGTTCAAATCCTGTCACCCCGACCATCTGCAGGTACAAAAGCTGCCCACCGAGTTGCACTACTCGGTGGGCAGCTTTTGTGTACGCCCACTGGACTGCTTGATTCAGTGGGACTGAAGCGTCAGGAGAACGTCCGCCCGGTCAGCCGTTCGTAGGCCTCGATGTACCGGGCGCGGGTCTTTTCGACGACCTCGGCCGGCAGTGCAGGCGGGGCTGACACGCGGTCCCAGCCGGCGTCGTCGGACGTGAGCCAGTCCCGGACAAACTGCTTGTCGAAGGAGGGCTGCGCCTTGCCCGGAGAGTACAGCTCAGCATCCCAGAACCTTGAGGAATCGGGCGTCAGCACCTCGTCCCCGAGGGTCACCTCGCCGGAGCTGGACATCCCGAATTCCACCTTGGTGTCCGCGAGGATGATCCCGCGCTCCCGCGCTATGGACTCCGCCCGGGCGTAGATATCGAGGGTCAGGGCCCGCAACTTTGCCGCGAGGTCATCGCCAACCATCATGACCACGGCGTCGTAGGTGATGTTCTCGTCATGCTCGCCCACTTCAGCCTTGGCGGACGGCGTGAACAGCGGCTTTTCCAGCCGCGATCCGTCCACCAGGCCGTCCGGCAACGGCAGTTCACACACCGTCCGTGACTCGTTGTATTCGGCCAGCCCGGAACCGGTCAGGTACCCGCGGGCGATGCACTCGACCGGATACATCTCCAGCCGCCGGCAGATCATGGCGCGACCGGCAACCTCGGCCGGAACGTCGGTGGACAACACATGGTTGGGGATACCGGAGAGCTGCTCGAACCACCAAAGGCTCAACTGGGTGAGGACCCGGCCCTTATCCGGGATCTCGGATGACAGCACAAAGTCATAGGCGCTGATCCGGTCACTGGCTACCACCAGTACGCGGTCGTCCTCCCCTGTCACGGGTTCGTAGAGGTCCCGGACCTTGCCCGAGTAGATGTGCCGCCAGCCGGCAAGTTCCTGTGCCATTCCTACGCTCCGCCCGTCGCCGAAACAACCACTTCACCGCGCGCGGCCTTCGCGGCGATGTCCGTGCGGTACTGGCCGCCTTCGAGCGTCAGGCGACTCACGCCGTCGTACGCCCTGTCGCGCGCTTCCGAAAGGTCGGAACCGAGCCCGACGACGGCGAGCACCCGCCCGCCGGACGACACCACTGCGCCGTCCCCGGCGAGCGCGGTGCCGGCATGGAGTACGGACACCCCCTCGAGGGCCGCGGCATCCTCCAGCCCGGAGATCGGATCGCCGGTGCGCGGTGCGTCCGGGTAATTCGCGGAAGCAAGCACGACGGCGACAGCAGCTTCGGAGGACCAGTGGAGGTTGTCGACGGTTTCCAGTTCGCCCTTCGCGGCGGCGAGGAGAACCCCGCCCAGCGGGGTCCTGAGCCGGGCGAGGACCGCCTGGGTCTCCGGATCACCGAAGCGTGCGTTGAACTCGATGACCCGCAGCCCGCGGGAGGTCAGGGCGAGCCCGCAGTAGAGGACGCCGGTGAACGGTGTACCGCGGCGCGCCATCTCATCAATGGTCGGCTGCGCCACGCGCTCGATAACCTCATCCACCAGACCGGAGGGGACCCATTCCAGCGGGGAGTAGGCACCCATTCCGCCGGTGTTGGGGCCCTCGTCATTGTCGAAGATGCGCTTGAAATCCTGGGCCGGGGCGAGCGGCACTACGGTGGAGCCGTCCGAGAGGACAAAGAGGGAGACCTCCGGGCCGTCAAGGTACTCCTCGATGACCACGGTGCCGCCGGCATCGAAGCACGCCTGCGCATGGTTCAGGGCTCCGGTGCGGTCGGAGGTCACCACCACTCCCTTGCCCGCCGCGAGCCCGTCATCCTTGACGACGTAGGGTGCACCGAAAGAATCCAGGGCCTCTTCGGCTTCGGCGGCCGTGGAGGCGACCTTCGCCATCGCCGTGGGAACCCCGGCGGCAGCCATGACCTGCTTGGCGAACGCCTTCGACGCCTCGAGCTGGGCAGCGGCCTTCGTGGGACCGAAAACGGGGATGCCAGCCTCGATCAATGCGTCCGCAACGCCCGCGGCCAGGGGCGCTTCCGGACCCACCACCACCAGGTCGGAGCGGAGCGAGGCGGCCAGTTCCGTGACCGCTGCCGGGTTGTTCGCATCGATGCTGTGCACCGGGACGTCCTGGGCCATTCCGGCGTTTCCCGGTGCTGCATGCACCTCGCTCACAAAGGGATCGGCGAGGAGAGCTCGGACAATGGCGTGTTCGCGGCCTCCGGGGCCAATCACAAGAACCTTCACAGTAGTTCAGGGTACTGGCTGACTCCTGTGCCAAAGTAATGACTACGGAAGTTTTTGTCGCCGTTCTGCTGGAAAGACGCTCGGATAACGGCAGAACGGGAACAAAAACTGCAACACCAATACGTGAAGCCACCCTCTCCGAACACTTGGTATGAAAGCCGTCCGCACCTCCCGCCGCAGCGCCCCGTCGCTGCGGGCACTCCCGATGCTCGCCGGAATCCTCGCGGCGGGCCTGGTCCTCGGCGTGGCCGAGCTGGTCGGTGCGTTTTTCTCGACGCGGTCAGCACCCCTCATTGCGCTGGGATCGACCTTCATCGACTTCACGCCGTCATGGTTGAAGGACTTCGCGATCGACACCTTCGGGACCAATGACAAACTCGCCCTCTTTGTCGGCATGGCTGTCACGATCGTCTTCCTGGCCGCCCTCCTGGGGTTGGTCGCGTGGCGTCGCTGGGTCCTCGGAGTGGCGGGCGTTCTCTACATGGGGGCGGTCATGGTCGCCGCCGTCGTCTCCCGTGCCGGCGCAACAGTCCTTGACGCGGTGCCGTCAGTCATCGGAACGCTGGCCGGACTGGCCGCGCTCCGGTGGATGATCCAGAAGCTCCGCGCTACCCGGCCCACTGCTGCCGAACCAGCCGACGACGACGGTGCCTTCAGCACCGCTGACAACCCACCCGAGCGCGCCCGTACCGGGGTCAGCAGGCGCGGGTTCTTCGCTGCGGCGGGGGTGACCGCCGTCGTCGCCGCTGCAACCGCGGCGGGTGGGGCCGTGGTCAGCGGTATCCGCAACACCGTGAATGTCACCCGGGAGCGGCTGAAGTTCCCGGCGCCGGCCAGCACCGCGATGCCGGTCCCGGACGGTGTGGACGTGGACCTTGACGGCGTTGAGCCGTGGGTCACCCCAAACAAGGATTTCTACCGTATCGACACCGCCCTGCAGGTCCCCACCATCGACGTGGACACCTGGGAACTGCGGATCCACGGCATGGTCGAGGAGGAGGTCCGGGTCACCTTCCAGGAGCTGCTGGAGTCCGACCTGATCGAGCGGCACATCACGCTCACCTGCGTGTCCAACCCGGTGGGCGGGGACCTCGCCGGCAACGCGAAGTGGCTCGGCTATCCCATCCGCGAGCTGCTCAAGCGCGCGCGGCCCACCGCTGGTGCGGACATGGTGCTCTCCACGAGCACCGACGGTTTCAGCGCCTCCACTCCCCTGCCCATCCTGCAGGACGAGCGCGATGCCATCCTCGCCGTCGCCATGAATGATGAACCGCTTCCGCTGGAACACGGCTACCCGGTGCGCATGGTGGTCCCGGGCCTGTACGGCTACGTCTCGGCGACCAAGTGGGTGGTCGATCTCGAGGTGACCCGGTTCGCGGACGCCACCGCCTACTGGACGGACCGCGGCTGGGCGGAAGAGGGCCCCATCAAGACGCAGTCACGCGTCGAGGTTCCCCGGGCCTTCGCCAAGGTAGCCCCCGGAACCGTCCGGGTGGGAGGTACTGCATGGGCCCAGACCCGCGGCATCGACAGGGTGGAGGTGCAGCTCGACGACGGACCCTGGGAGGAAGCCACCCTCGCCGCCGAATACACCGTGGACACCTGGCGGCAGTGGACACATGAGGTCCAGCTGGAAGCGGGATCCCACCGGATCCGCTCCCGCGCCTATGACCCTGACGGCGTCCAGACCGAGGAGCGCGCCGACAGCGTCCCCGACGGCGCGTCCGGCTGGCACACCGTCCAGTTCTCCGCGGAGTAGCGCTTTCGCCGGATGCGCAATACTGGAAGCATGCCCTCCACTTTTCCCTCGTCCAGCGCGGTTGACCTCGCCGTCCTGGAGCGTAACGGCTTCATCGAGTCCCGCCACATCGGCTCCGCC
>NZ_KI914586.1:135449-142269 GCF_000520475.1 Arthrobacter sp. 35/47 | reverse complement strand
CCCGCCACATCGGCTCCGCCGTGGTGCTCGCGGCTGACGGCTCCACGGTCACGGAACTCGGCGATGTGAATGCGCCGATCTTCCCTCGCTCCACCCTGAAACCGTTCCAGGCCCTGGCCGCCATGCAGGCCGGGGTCCCGCTGCGGGGGGCGCAGGTAGCCCTCGCGGCGGCGAGCCATGTGGGCAGCCACGAGCACATGGACGTGGTGAAGTCCATGCTGAGCGCGGCGGGCGTCACGGAGGATGACCTGCAGTGCCCCGCCGACTGGCCGCAGGACGAGGAAGCCCGCAACTGGCTCATCCGCACCGACAAGGGGCGCCAGCGGGTGGCGTTCAACTGCTCCGGTAAGCACGCCGCCTTCCTCTGGGCCTGCACCGAGAATTCGTGGGACCACAAGACGTACCTCGACCGGGACCACCCGCTGCAGCAGCGCATCGCCGCCGTCATCGAGGAGTACACCGAAGAGACGGTGGAACACTGGGCGGTGGACGGCTGCGGCGCCCCGCTCGGCGCAGTCTCCCTCACCGGGCTGGCCCGCGGCATCGGCAAGATCGCCAGGGCACCGGGTGACAAGAACGCCGACGCCCGCGCAGCCACCATCGCCACGGCCATGCTCGACTATCCGTGGGCGGTCCACGGCCACGGCCGCGAGAACTCCGTGGTCATGGAAGACCTCGGGATCCTGGCCAAGAACGGCGCCGAGGGCGTCCTCGTGATGGCCGCTCCGACCGGCGTCTCGATGGCGCTCAAGATCCTGGACGGAAACATCCGCGCCACCACCCTGGTGGGCCTGACCCTCCTCGCGGCCTCCGGCGCCCTCGACGCCGAGGACGTGGCACCCGTGCTGGAGAAGGTTGTGCAGCCCGTGCTGGGCGGCGGTGTTCCCGTCGGCAGGCTGCGTCTTGCCGCTCCGGTCATGGCGCTGCTGGACTGACCATGGCACGACGGCGTATCCCTGCGGCCGCGGGCAGCGCTGCGGTCCGCGCGGTGGTCGCCGGCAGCACCGACCGCACCGAACGCGCGACGGCGGTGCGCTACTCCCTGGAGGAGCTCGCCGCCCGAGCACCCGGCAACACCGTGGAGGTGCGCGTCCCGCCGCTGGGGGTCACCCAGTGCGTGGAGGGCCCGCGCCATACCCGCGGCACCCCGCCGAACGTCATTGAAACCAGCGCCGACACCTGGCTTGCCCTGATCATCGGGGAAGTGGACTGGGCACAGGCAGTGGCATCGGGCGCCGTCTCCGCCTCCGGCCAGCGCGCGGACCTCTCCGCACTGCTGCCGCTCTTCCCCCAGGCGCCGCAGCCACCGGGCCCGGCATGATCCTCGAGCGCGACGGCAGCAGGCAGAACTTCCTGGTCCGCGGACTGCGCGGCGCCGGCAGCGCCCTGCGCCGCCAGCCGGTGGAAGGCTGGGCGGTCGCGGGGGCCGCCGCCGCACTGTACACGGTCTTCTCGATCACCCAGTGGAACAGGTTCGACATCCCGTCCTGGGACCTCGGCATCTTCACCCAGCTCGCAAAGGCATACGCCGGCCTCGATGCGCCGATCGTTCCGATCAAAGGCCACGGGTTCAATCTCCTCGGCGACCATTTCCACCCGCTGCTCGTCCTCCTCGGGCCCGCCTATGCATTCTTCCCGTCCGCGCTCACGCTCCTGGTGGTGCAGAACCTGCTGGTGGGCTGGTCGGCCCTGGTGCTCACCCGGCTCGCCGTGCGGCACGTGGGCCGGATGCCCGGGCTGTTCCTCGGGGCCGCCTACGCCCTCTCCTGGGGCATCCAGTCCGCGGTTGCGGTGCAGTTCCACGAAGTGGCGCTCGCGCTGCCCCTCCTGGCGCTGGCAATGGAGGCGTACATCGAAGGCAGGCTGCGCACCGCCGTCGTTGTCAGTGGGCTCCTGGTGTTCGTGAAGGAGGACATGGGGCTTACTGTGTTCGCGTTCGGGCTGGTGCTGGCCTGGCGCTTCCGGAGCCGCTACCTGGCCGGCTTGGGACTGGCTCTGTGGGGGCTCGCCTGGGTGGCGCTGTCCGTCGGCGTCATCCTGCCGGCGCTGAACAGCGGAGGCACCTACGACTATTCCGACCGTATCGACATCGACGCGCTCCTGGCGGACCCGCTTCCTACGCTGTTCGCCATGCTGACCGCCGAACAGAAATACGAGACGCTCTGGCTGCTGCTGCTCGCCGGCGGGTTCCTGTTCCTGCGTTCACCGCTGGCGTGGGTGATGCTGCCCACGCTGCTGTGGCGCTTCGCGGCAGCGAACGAGTCCTACTGGGGGCCCGGCTGGCACTACAACGCCGTGCTCATGCCCGTCCTTTTCGGTGCGCTGATCCACGCCATCCTGCTGGCCCGCCGCAGCAACCGCAGCTGGCTGCGGTCCTATAGCGCCGCCGTCGTGCCGGTTGTCAGCGTGGTGGCGCTGATGCTCCTGCCGGGCCAGCCGCTCGCGGCGCTGTCGAAGCCGGAGACGTTCCAGCAGTCGCCGCGCTGGGATGCGGCGCACCGGATGATGGACCGGATCCCCGAAGGCTCGACGGTGGAGACCGGGGTGGTGCTGATGCCCTACCTGGTGCCGGACGCCGAGGTGTACTGGATCGGAAATGAGAACCCCGCACCGGACTACCTCGTGGTAGACGCCGAGGACTTCAGCTGGGGGCCCGTCCGCCCCGCCACCGCCGAGCAGCATGCCGAGGAGACCTGGCCCGGCGAGGACTACACGCTGGTGTTCGATGAGGCCGGCTACCAGCTGGTCCGGCGGGTGGGCTGATCCCCGGTAGCCTTGAATCATGAGTTCGCAGCAATCTCCCGAACGCCGTCAGGTCACCATCCGGCGGGCCCCGAAGTTCGCCCCGTTCATGGGTCTGGGAGCGCTGATCGGGTTCATCGCGGCGCTGCTGATCGCCTACACCGGGCCGGCCGACCCGACGCTGACCCGCGAGTCCGTGCTGGGCTTCTTCACGGTGGTCCTTGCGCTGCCCGGACTGCTGCTGGGCGGGCTCGTGGTGCTGCTGCTCGACTGGATCAGCGTCCGCCGTATGAAGCAGGCGACGGCGGAGCGCACGGACGACGACGCCTGACCCTCCGGAACTTTTGCGCACCTTTGGCGGCTTCGACCGTGCGCAACCCACCAGAGCTACACGAAAGTTCGCAACATAGCGCATCAGGAAGAGACCCCCGGTACGCCGTGAGAGAATGTAGCAATGGTGCGCGGTGACGGACAGCTTTCCCACGATCTACTTCCCGGCGAAAAAGGCCCCCAGGATGCCTGTGGCGTCTTCGGCGTCTGGGCCCCCGGCGAGGAAGTCGCCAAACTCACGTATTACGGCCTGTACGCGCTGCAGCACCGCGGCCAGGAGTCCGCGGGCATCGCCACCAGCGACGGCACCCGCATCAACGTCTATAAAGACATGGGCCTGGTCTCCCAGGTTTTCGACGAGGCCACGCTGAACACGCTCACCGGCCACATCTCCGTGGGCCATTGCCGTTACTCCACCACCGGGTCCTCAAACTGGGCCAACGCGCAGCCCACGCTCGGCGCCACCGCCGCCGGAACCGTGGCCCTTGCCCATAACGGCAACCTCACCAACTCCGCCGAGCTGTACCAGATGGTCCTCAAACGCCACGGCAAGCCCCGCTCCGGCGAGATGGCGCAGGGCAACACCTCGGATACCGCGTTGGTCACCACCCTGCTCGACGGCGATGACGGCCGCTCACTTGAAGACACTGCACTGGAGCTCCTGCCCACCATCGAGGGCGCATTCTGTTTCGTGTTCATGGATGAGGGCACGCTGTACGCGGCACGGGACCCGCACGGTGTCCGCCCGCTGGTGCTCGGCCGGCTGGAACGCGGCTGGGTTGTCGCATCCGAGCAGGCTGCGCTCGCCACCGTCGGCGCCAGCTTCATCCGGGAAATCGAACCGGGCGAGTTCATCGCCATCGACGAGGGCGGTGTCCGCTCCCGCCGCTTCGCGCCGACCACCCGCGCCGGCTGCGTCTTCGAGTACGTGTACCTGGCGCGCCCCGACGCCGCCATCTCCGGCCGCTCGGTGTACGACTCCCGGGTGGAGATGGGCCGCCAGCTGGCCCGGGAGAACCAGGCAGAGGCCGACGTCGTCATTCCCGTCCCCGAGTCAGGCACCCCTGCCGCTGTCGGTTTCGCGGAAGAGTCCGGAATTCCCTTCGCCCACGGCTTCGTCAAGAACGCGTACGTGGGGCGCACCTTCATCCAGCCCAGCCAGACGCTGCGCCAACTCGGCATCCGGCTGAAGCTCAACGCGCTGGAGTCGGTGATCCGCGGCAAGCGGATTGTCGTCGTCGACGATTCAATCGTCCGCGGCAATACCCAGCGCGCCGTCGTGCGGATGCTGCGCGAGGCGGGTGCAGCGGAAGTGCACGTGAAGATCTCCTCCCCGCCGGTGCGGTGGCCCTGCTTCTACGGCATCGACTTCGCCTCCCGTGCCGAGCTGATCGCCAACGGCGCCGCCGTTGATGAGATCAGCAAGTCCATCGGAGCGGACAGCCTGGCCTACATCTCCGAAGACGGAATGATCAACGCCACCCGGCAACCACGCGAGAAGCTGTGCACGGCCTGCTTCACCGGCGACTACCCCATCCAGTTGCCCGAGGAAGACCGCCGCGGCAAGAACCTCCTCGAGCGGGTTGATCCCGCCGAGAAATCGGGGGCCAACGGGTGCGATCCGGGTCCCGGCAACGAACTCGAGACCCTCCTGACCGACGTAGACAAGAAAGAGCGGGTATGACCTCTTCCGACCCCATCACCTATGCAAGCGCCGGAGTGGACGTCGAAGCCGGCGACCGGGCGGTGGAGCTCATGAAGGACGCCGTCAAGGCCACCCACACGTCCAGCGTGGTGGGCGGCGTCGGCGGTTTCGCAGGTCTCTACGACGTGTCGCGGCTGCTCACCTACCGCCGGCCGCTCCTCGCCACCTCCACCGACGGCGTGGGCACCAAGGTGGCCATCGCCCAGGCGATGGACATCCATGACACCATCGGCTTCGACCTTGTGGGCATGGTGGTGGATGACATCGTGGTGGTCGGCGCCGAACCGCTGTACATGACCGACTACATCGCCTGCGGCAAGGTGGTTCCGGAGCGGATCGCGGGGATTGTCCGTGGCATCGCTGCAGCCTGCTCGGTGGCGGGCACTGCCCTGGTGGGCGGCGAAACGGCCGAGCATCCGGGCCTCCTCGGCGAACACGAGTACGACGTCGCCGGCGCAGCTACCGGAGTGGTGGAAGCAGACGCACTGCTGGGCCCCGACCGCGTCAGGGAAGGCGACGTGATCATCGGCATGGCTTCCTCCGGGCTGCACTCCAACGGCTATTCCCTGGTCCGCCGGGTGATCAACCAGGCGGGTTGGGCACTGGACCGGCAGGTTTCGGAGTTGGGACGCACCCTGGGTGAGGAACTCCTGGAGCCCACCCGGGTCTACGCCTCCGATTGCCTTGACCTTGCCCGGCACTTCCCCCTCGATTCCGACGGCGCCGTCCACGGTTTCAGCCACGTTACCGGCGGCGGTCTCGCTGCGAACCTCGCCCGGGTGCTGCCCCGCGGACTTGAAGCAACCGTGGACCGCTCAACGTGGTCACTCCCCCCGATCTTCAGCCTGGTTTCCGAGCTGGGCAGTGTGCCGTTGCCGGACCTTGAGCGCACGCTCAATCTCGGTGTCGGGATGGTCGCGGTGGTTTCCGCCGCAGGAGCCGACGACGCCGTTGCCCGCCTGAACGAGCGCGGCGTCCCTGCGTGGGTCATGGGCCAGGTAGGACAGGCTTCCGGCGAAGACACCGACGGCCCGGATTACGTACAGGGCGCAAAGGGTGTTGACGGCGGTGCGGTTCGGCTGGTCGGCGCGTACGCGTCCTGACCTGTTCCGGTACACCCGGAGTTCCCCGACACAACAAGAACCAGCGGCCTGACAGATTCTGTCCGGGCCGCTGGTTCTCAACGTGTGGTGTGAGCCTTCAGCTCACAGGAAAGGGACTCAGCCGATGCGGCGGGTGCCGCCGTCGTCCTCTTCATCATCAAACTGGTCCGCGTACTTGTCCTCATACGCCGAATAATCCGGCTCTACCGGATCATCATGGCGGGAGGCGCGACTACCGGGGCCCGTGAGCTCACGCTGGAGCGCCGAGTAGTCTGTGGACGGGCTGAAGTACTTCATGTCCCGTGCCTGCTTGGTGGCTTTCGCCTTCTGACGGCCGCGCCCCATGGCGTGACCCCCTTTTTGCGTCGATCCGGAGGTGGTCGCGTAGCCTTCAGAATTAAAGGCGCAGCGAGGCCCCGGAGTATCCGGTCAATGTGTCGTACCTATAGATTACATGGTTTAACCGGTCCGTCGTGCGGGGCGGACCGGCGCGATCCGGCAATACGTGACAGACAATTCACCCATCATGCGGGAAGGCCCCATTGTTGACTAGAGTCGAGGGGTAATTTGGGAGAAAAAGCCGGCCCGTCACCCGGCAGGCCACGAGGGGGCAGTTCACTATGAGCGATCAGCCGGACAAGCCGGAGGACGGCGATGCCGCGCCGGGTGAACCGTCCACGTCGGAACCGCTCCTCAGCGCTGACGACGTCCATCTCCCGGAACCCGATGTCTCCCCGGAGGCTGTCGAGCCGGAACTGAGCACTTCTGCCGACGAACTCCGCCTGGACGAGCCCACCCTTGGCACCGCCGAAATCAGCGAGGACTCAGCGCAGGCCACGTCGCTGGACGAGGTGGCGGCAGAAGCCCGGTCGGTCGCCCGGGAAGCCGAAGAGGCAGGCACGCTTGCCACCGGCGCGCGAACGGTGGATGACCCCGCGGA
>NZ_KI914586.1:127784-135349 GCF_000520475.1 Arthrobacter sp. 35/47 | reverse complement strand
CCCCGCGGAGGCCGCCGCTCCCGCCGGCACGGCACCGGCCGGAGGGACCGCGGGTGATGTGGCTGAAAGCCGGGGCGAAACCTCTCCTGGGCTGACCAGCCTTGCGGCGTCCGGCAATGAACCTTCGTGGGCGGGGCAGGAGCAGGATCAGTCCCGCTGGGATGCCCTGTTCGACGCCGACCAGCACTCTGCAGCAGCAGGCGTCCCGGATCCGGCGGAGAGCCCCCGCGAGTCGGCACCCGGCCCTACAGACCTGCCGGCCGGTCTGCCCGCGGAGCCCGCCGCAGCCCCCAAGGCCACTGAAACTCCTGACGCGGCGCCTGAAACACCCCCGGCAGCTCCTGACGCGGCACCCGAAACACCCTGGGCGCAGCCGTTCCCCGTCCAGGGGCCGCAGACTCCGGGCAGTCCCGTGCCACCGGTCGGCGGGCCCTATGGCCTTCCGCCGGCCGGCACGGAGAAAGCATCGCCCACCCGGATTCGTGCACGGGCAGCTGACCGGTCCGCATCCGGCTCGAACCGCAAAAAGCTGCTCATCCTCGGCGCGGCAGGCCTGCTGCTGCTTGCCCTGCTGATTTTCGCCATCGTGAGCATTGTCAACGCACTGCGTGGGGACGACACCGGGACGGGGGCAACCCCCAGCACCACGCCCGGTGCCGACGGAATCATCGCCGAGAACCTCTCGCCGCTGGAGTTGGAGGCCGGTGCCTGCATCCTCGGCTTCGATGCGGCCAACGTCAGCGCGGACGTCACGACCGTCACCTGCACCACACCGCACAACGCCCAGCTGCTGGCGACCACAAGCCTGCCCGAGGACGCCGACTTCCCCGGCGAAGCCGCACTCAACGCCAGCGGCGACGAGCTGTGCAATTCGGTGCCGATCGACGAGGATGCGACCGCCGGCTACTCCGGATTGACGCTGACACAGGTCACGCCTACCTCCGGAACCTGGGCGGAGGGCGACCGGCGCATCGACTGCTTCGTGGTATCCGACGAAGGCAACGTCATCACGGACACCCTCCTGGCTGAGTAACCCGGCCCCGGCCGCACCCCTTACGCGGGGACGCTGGAAACGCTCAGCGCCTCCGCACCACCCGCCGCACGGTCCACCCGTACCTTGTCGCCGTCGTTGATTTCTCCGGAAAGCAGGCCGCGGGCAAGCCGGTCGCCGATCTCCCGCTGCACGAGCCTGCGCAGCGGGCGGGCGCCGTACGCCGGGTCGAATCCGGTGAGCGCCAGCCACTCCCGCGCGGCGTCCGTCACGTCGAGCGTGAGCCTGCGTTCCTGGAGACGGGCGGCGAGCGACTGCACCTGCAGGTTCACGATCTGCGAAAGCTCCTCCAGGCTCAATGCGTCAAACATGATGACATCATCGAGCCGATTGAGGAACTCCGGCTTGAAGCTGATGTTCACCACCGACATGACGGCGTCCCTCCGGGCCGACTCATCCAGCGTCGGGTCCACGAGGAACTGGGAACCGAGGTTCGAGGTCATCACGAGGATCACGTTTCGGAAGTCGACCGTGCGGCCCTGGCCGTCGGTGAGCCGACCGTCGTCGAGCACCTGGAGGAGGATGTCGAAGGCTTCCGGGTGTGCCTTCTCCACCTCATCGAGCAGCACCACACTGTACGGCCGGCGACGGACAGCTTCGGTGAGCTGACCTCCCTCCTCGTAGCCGACGTAACCGGGAGGTGCACCGACCAGCCGCGCAACAGCATGCTTCTCCGAGTACTCCGACATATCGATCCGGACCATCGCCCGTTCATCGTCGAAGAGAAAATCGGCAAGTGCCTTTGCGAGCTCGGTCTTCCCCACGCCGGTCGGCCCAAGGAACAGGAAGGATCCTGTGGGGCGGTCCGGATCCGAGATTCCGGCGCGTGCCCGGCGGACCGCATCCGAGACGGAGGCGACAGCCTTCTTCTGGCCGATCAGGCGGTTCCCGAGGTTCTCCTCCATGTGCAGCAGCTTCTGGCTTTCGCCCTGCAGCATGCGTCCGGCCGGAATGCCCGTCCATGCCGAGATGACCTCCGCGATGTCCGACGCCGTGACCTCCTCCGCCACCATCAGCTCCGGCGAATCGGCCGAGCCTTCCTCCTCGGCCTGTGCCGTCTCGAGCTCGCGCTGCAGCTGCGGGATCTCACCGTAAAGAATGCGTGAAGCGTGCTCCAGATCTCCCTCACGCTGTGCGCGGTCAGCCTCCGAGCGCAGCTCGTCCAGCTTCGCCTTGAGGTCGCCGACCCGGTTCAGCCCCGCCTTTTCCGCTTCCCAGCGGGCGTTGAGCGCGGCAAGTTCCTCCTTGCGGTCCGCCATGTCGGCACGCAGGGCCGCCAGTCGCTCCACTGACGCTTCATCGGATTCACCCTCGAGCGCCAGTTCCTCCATGGTCAACCGGTCGACGGCGCGGCGCAGCTGATCGATTTCCTCCGGTGCGGAGTCGATTTCCATCCGCAACCGCGAGGCCGCCTCATCCACGAGGTCGATCGCCTTGTCCGGCAGCTGCCGGCCGGTAATGTACCGGTTGGACAGCGTGGCCGCGGCAACCAGGGCGGAGTCGGCAATGGAAACCTTGTGGTGCGCTTCGTAGCGCTCCTTGAGACCGCGCAGGATGCCGATGGTGTCCTGGACGCTCGGCTCGCCGATGTACACCTGCTGGAAGCGGCGCTCCAGGGCAGCATCCTTCTCGATGTTCTCGCGGTACTCATCGAGCGTGGTGGCGCCGATCAGGCGAAGTTCCCCGCGGGCGAGCATGGGCTTGAGCATGTTGCCCGCGTCCATTGAACCTTCAGAGGCGCCGGCCCCGACGACGGTGTGCAGCTCATCGATGAAGGTGACAATCTGCCCGTTGGACGCCTTGATCTCCTCAAGGACGGCCTTGAGCCGCTCCTCGAACTCGCCGCGGTATTTCGCGCCGGCGATCATGGACCCGAGGTCCAGGCTGATGAGCGTCTTGCCCCGCAGGGACTCCGGCACGTCACCGGCAACCATCCGCTGGGCGAGCCCCTCAACCACGGCGGTCTTGCCGACGCCGGGCTCACCGATCAGTACCGGGTTGTTCTTGGTCCGGCGCGAGAGGACCTGGACCACGCGACGGATTTCGGTATCACGGCCGATGACCGGGTCCAGCTTCCCCGAGCGCGCAATTTCGGTCAGGTCGACGCCGAACTTCTCGAGCGCCTGGAACGTGTTTTCGGGATCAGGGCTGGTGACACGCCGGTCACCCCGCACGCCCGGAAGCGCCGCAAGCAGCGCCTCCCGTGAGGCGCCCTCCTCGCGCAGGATCCGCCCCGCGGCGCCGGAGTCCGCTGCGATGCCAAGGAGGAGGTGCTCCGTGGAAACGTAGGTGTCACCGAGTGACTCCGCTTCCTGCTGGGCAGCGGTGATGACCTGCAGCATGGGGCGCGAGAACTGGGCCTGCGCGACGGAGGAGCCGGACGACGCCGGCATCGCCTTGATCGCGGTACTCGCCTTGACGCTGACGCTGTCCGCACCCACTCCGGTAGCCGTGAGCAGCGCGACGGCCACGCCGTCGCGCTGGTCCATCAGGGCTTTGAGCAGATGCGCGGGCTCCACCTGCGGGTTGCCCGCGGTGGAGGCATTCGTAGCGGAAGCGGACAGTGCTTCCTGACTCTTGGTGGTGAACTTGGTGTCCATGGTGGCCTCCTGCGATAACACAACGACTAAGTTGAGTGTACTACGCTCAACTTAGTCGCATAGAGCCATTCGACCCTTTTCTCTTCAGGCGAACCGTTCCCGCCACAGACAGTCGTTCAGGCCTCTCTCCCCTTCGACACCCAGGCAGGATCCGCGCTCCGCTCCCCCACCACAAGGTCCGCGGCCGCATCCAGCACATCGCAGTCCGCATCCGACAACCGCACCTCCAGCGCACCGACATTCTCATCAATACGTTCCGGCTTGCGGGTGCCGGGAATCGGCACCACGGGCAGACCGAACTTTCCTCCCTGCACCGCAAGCCAGGCAAGCGCCACCTGCGCGGGCGTGGCACCGGTGCGGGCCGCCACCGACTGCACAGCTTCCACTACGGCGGCATTGGCCTTGATCGCGTCCGCGCTGAACCGCGGGACACGATGGCGGAAGTCACCGGCGGAGAGGGACTGCGACTGGACCGTGCCAGTGAGGAATCCGCGGCCGAGCGGTGAGTAGGGAACAAACCCGACTCCGAGCCTGGCGGCTGTCGGCACCACCTGCCGTTCCACATCCCGGCTCCAGATCGACCATTCGCTCTGTACCGCGGCGATCGGATGCACCGCGTGCGCTGCGGCCAGTTCATCCGCGGTCACCTCCGACAGGCCCAGGTGGCGCACCTTTCCAGCCGACACCAGGTCCGCCATTGCACCCACGGTCTCTTCAAGGGGTACCGACTCATCCCTCCGGTGCATGTAGTAAAGGTCGATGGCGTCGGTGCCCAGCCGCCGCAGACTCGCCTCCGCCGCACTCCGGACATAGGCGGCATCGCCGCGGACCCCGGTATAGCCGGCGGCCGGACTCCCCTGGATGCCGAACTTGGTGGCCACCTCGACCTCATCCCGCCGTTCGGCCAGCAGCCGGCCCACAAGTTCCTCGTTGGTTCCCGCCCCGTAGATGTCCGCAGTATCGATGAACGTCACACCGGCATCGACGGCGTGATGAAGAGTCTGCAGCGCCTGCTCCTGATCAAGACCGCCGTAGACCTCGGTCAGCGCCATGCCGCCGAAACCCTGCGCGCTCACGGTGAAACCTGCTGCCAATTCAGTACGGGTCAGAGTCATGTCTCCGATGGTATGCCGGTGGCGGTCAACCCGGACAGGGTGTGCCTGTGCTGTGGACAGAGAACGCGGGTTCAGGAAGCGGTCGGCATAATGGAGCGCATGGGGAAAACCGGAACGTCTCTGATTCTGACCGCCGCCATGGTGCTGTCTGTGTCTGCCTGCACGCAGGCAGGTCCGAATCCGGAAGATGCCGCAGCACAGCTTGCCGAAGGCTTGACCAACCAGGACCTCAGCGGCATCGCCTTCTCGTCCGTTTCCGGCGAGGAAGCCACCGTACAGCTCGAAGAGATCAGCGCAGCCCTCGAACCGGCCTCACCCACGGTCTCCGTCGCCTCCGTCGAATCCACGGGTGATGACACCGCGACAGCCCAGCTCAGCCACGTGTGGGACATCGATCCGGGAGAAAGCGACTGGGCCTACACCACCACCGCGGAGCTGACCCTGGTCGACGACGTCTGGCAGGTGGCCTGGGCCCCCTCCATCGCGGTCGACGGGCTGGGTGCAGACGCCTCCCTCGCTGTGTCGCGAACACCCGCCGAACGCGCCGAGATTCTCGGTGCCGGCGGTGAGGTCCTTGTGACCGACCGCCCTGTCGTTCGGGTGGGAATCGACAAGACGCTTGTTGAAGCGTCCACCCTGGAATCGTCGGCGGCGGCACTGGCGGAACTGGTCGGAGTGGACGCCGCAACCTATACCGAACAGGTGCTCGGTGCCGGCGAGGAGGCGTTCGTTGAGGCGATCGTGCTCCGCGACAACGGGGACCGGCCCGTTTCGGATGCTGAGCTGGAGGCCATCCCGGGTGCCACCGGCATTCCCGACAGCCTCCCCCTGGCACCAACACGCAGCTTCGCGCGAGAGCTTCTGGGATCCGTGGGACCGGTGACCGCAGAGCTGGTGGAGCAGTCGCAGGGACGTCTGGAGGCCGGGGATGCAGCCGGGCTCTCCGGCCTCCAGCTGCAGTACGACCAGCAGTTGGGCGGCACTCCCGGGATAGTCATCGAGGCCGTGACCGGCGAAGGTGGAACCCGTACCGGCGAGGTCCTGTTCGAGAAGCCTGCCGTGCCCGGCGAACCGCTCGAACTCACCCTCGACGCGGGCATGCAGACACTCGCGGAGGATGTACTCGCCGAGGAGCCCTCCGCCTCCTCGATCGTTGCCATCCGGCCCTCCACCGGCGAGATCCTCACGGTGGCAAACGGTCCTGGCTCGGAAGGACTGCAGACGGCCCTGCTCGGTCAGTATCCGCCCGGGTCGACGTTCAAGGTGGCCACCTCGCTGGCCCTGCTCAAGAGCGGCTTCACCCCGGAGACAATCACCAATTGCCCTCCGGAACTGGAGGTCGATGGCCGTACATTCACCAACGTACCCGGGTACCCTGTCGGGTTCACCGGGGAGATCCCCCTCCTCCAGGCTCTTGCACAGTCCTGTAACACCGGTTTCATCTCGCAGCGGGATACCGTGTCGCAGGAAGATCTGGCCTCCGCGGCGGCGGATCTCGGGATCGGGGTCGATGTTCCGATCGGCACCCCGGCCTTCTTCGGTTCGGTTCCGGCAGAGGCGGACGGCACCACCCATGCCGCGTCCATGATCGGTCAGGGCGAGGTCCTTGTCTCTCCCCTCTCGCTGGCCATCATGGCGGCGTCGGTGGGAGCCGGGGAGCGGGTGGCTCCCACGCTCCTGGGCGGGGGCGGGGAGGAGGCCGTACCGCCGTCGTCGTCCGCTTCAGCCCAGCCTTCTGCGGAGGCGACGGAAACGCCCGCCCCCAGTGACCTCACCGCCGACGAGGCGGCAGCGCTGCGCGAGATGATGGGAGCTGTGGTCACCGTGGGAGGTGCGCAGCTGCTGGCTGATGTGCCGGGCGAACCGGTCCTCGCCAAGACCGGTACTGCCGAGTTCGGTACGGAGGACCCGCCGCGGACCCACGCCTGGGTGGTGGCGCTGCAGGGTGACCTCGCCGTCGCTGTCTTCGTCGGGGAAGGCGAGCGCGGGTCCATTTCCGGCGGACCGCTGATGGAGGAGTTCCTGCGCGGGGCGGCTCAGTAGGCGCCGCTCACCGCAGTTGCTGGGGGAACCGGGTGCCCGACGTCGGTACGATTTCCTTCCCGAGCGGCATCAGCGAAACCGGGATGAGCTTGATGTTCGCGATGCCCAGGGGAATCCCGATGATGCTGAGGAACATCGGGATGGACGTCAGTACGTGGCCGATGGCAATCCAGATGCCCGCAACCAGCACCCAGACCACGTTGCCGAGGGTTGAGAAGAAATAGGTGCGGCCGCCGCGGTCCACCACGGACCGGCCAAACGGCCAGAGCGCGTAGGCGCCGATGCGGAACGAGGCGATCCCAAAGGGGATGGTGACCACCAGCAGGCAGCACACGATGCCCGCCAGGAAGTAGCCGATCGCGAGCCAGATTCCGCCGAACAAAAGCCAGATGACATTCAGAAGTGCGTTCATGATTCCATTCTTCCCATCGTGGGCGTTCAAAGGCCATCAGGGGCTCCCCTGAAATGTCAGGAACCGGCAGAAATGCCGCTGCCCACCGGGCTGTTCGGCTCGGTGGGCGCGTGGTTCCTGCGGCGTACTGCCTAGCGGCCGCGGCGCTCGTTCGAGGCTGGCGCACTGGCCCGGCGTGAACCGGATGCACGGTTGCCGGACGGCCGGCCCGACGACGACGGCGCCGAAGCGCGCTGCCCCGAACTCCGCTGCCCGGAACCGGTCTGGGCCCCTCCACTGCGCGCGCCGCCGGCGCTGTGCGCGGCGACGTCACCGGAGCGGGCCGAACGCGGCCGGCGGGTACG
>NZ_KI914586.1:122083-127753 GCF_000520475.1 Arthrobacter sp. 35/47 | reverse complement strand
CCTGCGGCAGCGCCCTCGCCCGTCCGACGGCGGTCGCTGTCCGTACCGAAGCGGGCAGCCTGTGGCTGGTCCTTGCGCCGCTCCGCGCGGTTGCCCTGGGGCTCCGCGACGGCAACGCGTCCGCGGCCGCCACGGCCGCCGCGTCCGCCTGCCGCAGGTGCGGCGCGACGGGCGCGCTTGCGCTGGGCGTTGGCGCCGGTCGATGACCCGCCGCCGCTAAATTCCCGCTGGGCCTGGAGTGCGGCGCGGGTCCGCGGGTCGATCTTTTCCGCTACATCGCCGACGAGCTTGCCCACCAGCGGCGACGTCGCGGAGACGTTTTCGAATGCGACATCGACGCCGGCCGCCCGCATGAGCTTCTGCACCTCACCCTTCTGCTCGGGCAGGGTGATGGTCACAACGGTGCCGTCCGACCCGGCGCGGGCCGTACGGCCGGAGCGGTGCAGGTACGCCTTGTGCTCTGTGGGCGGATCGACGTGGACCACCAGTTCAACGTCATCCACGTGGACACCGCGGGCAGCGACGTCGGTCGCGACCAGCACCCGCACATCACCGGTGGAGAACTCCGCGAGGTTCCGGTCGCGGGCATTCTGCGACAGGTTGCCGTGCAGATCGACGGCGGGGATACCGGCGTCGGTCAGGGTCTTGGCGAGCTTGCGCGCATGGTGCTTGGTGCGCATGAAGAGCACGCGCTTGCCCTTGCCGGAAGCGAGCTGGACGATGAGCTGCTTCTTCTGGGTCTGGTCACCGATGAGCAGGACGTGGTGCTCCATGGTGGTGACGGAGGCCTGCGTTGTGTCCACGGAGTGGGTCAGCGGGTTGGACAGGTAGCGCTGCACAATCTTGTCGACACCATTGTCCAGCGTGGCGGAGAACAGCATGCGCTGGCCCTCGGCTGGTGTGGTGTCGAGTATCCGCTTCACTACGGGGAGGAAGCCGAGGTCGGCCATGTGGTCCGCCTCGTCGAGCACGGTGATCTCAACCGACTCAAGGGTGAGCAGCTTCTGACCCATCAGGTCTTCGAGCCGGCCGGGGCAGGCGATGACAATGTCGACGCCGGCGCGCAGTGCCTTTTCCTGCCGGGCCTGTGACACTCCGCCGTAGATGACGGTGGTGTTGAGGCCGAGCTCGCGGGCCAGCGGTTCAACGGTGGCGTTGATCTGGGTGGCAAGTTCACGGGTAGGGGCCAGGATCAGCGCCAGCGGACGCCCGGGCTTGCGGCGGTAGGCCGCTTCACGCTCGGCGAGGCGGGACACCATGGGCAGGGCAAACGCGAGGGTCTTGCCGGAGCCGGTGCGGCCGCGGCCCAGGACATCCCGGCCCGCCAGGGTGTCCGGGAGGGTCTTCACCTGGATGGGGAACGGTTCGGTGATTCCCTGGTCGGTAAGGGAACGAACCAGCGCTGTAGGCACGCCAAGGGCAGCAAAAGTAGTCATGTAAGGTACACGAACTTTCTTCTCATCTTCCCTGCGCACCGGTTGGTGCCCAGAGTCCGCCGAAGGAAAGTCAGACAGTGTCAACCGCTCTCACGATCTTGGGAGATAGCGCGGGACAAAAGAATGCGTTCATCGACGCAGGCTGCGGCTGAACGGCTTCAAAGAAACAACACCTGCCGCAGGCAAGTGTTCCAAGCCTATCAGGAGTCCGGTTGCGCACCCGCCGCCGGTTGGTGAGGATGGGGATTGTGTGAGCAAGCCCACCAGGTGCGCCGCACACCGGAATCCCATCACGATCCCTTCCGCGAGCAGGAGAAACCATGTCCGACGCCGGCGCTATCCGTTCCCACGCAGCAGACCTTGCAGGGGAGGTAACCGACCTCCGCCACCGGCTGCACCAGGAACCGGAGATCGGCCTGCACCTTCCGCGGACCCAGGAAAAGGTACTGCAGGCACTCGACGGACTCCCCTACGAGATCAGCGTCGGCCAGGACACCACCTCGGTGACGGCGGTGCTCCGCGGGACGGCGCCCGGCGACGGCGCACGGAAGCCGGTGGTGCTGCTGCGCGGTGACATGGACGCTCTGCCGGTGCAGGAGCAGACGGGAGTGGCCTATACCTCGCGGATCGATGGAGCCATGCATGCCTGCGGCCATGATCTGCACACGGCGATGCTCGCCGGAGCAGCCCGGCTCCTCGCCGACCGTCAGGCGGAGCTGGCGGGCGACGTCGTACTCATGTTCCAGCCGGGCGAGGAGGGTTTCGACGGCGCAGGGGTGATGATCCGCGAAGGCGTGCTCGAAGCCGCAGGGCGACGGCCGGATGCGGCGTACGGCATCCATGTGGTGTCCTCGCTGCTGCCCAACGGACTCTTCGCCAGCAGGCCCGGCACGCTGATGTCTGCGTCCGACGGGCTCTACGTCACAGTTCACGGGGCCGGCGGCCATGGTTCCGCGCCGCACCGCGCCAAGGATCCGGTAACCGTTGCGGCGGAGATTGTGACGAGTCTGCAGACAATGATCACGCGCCAGTTCGACATGTTCGATCCCGTGGTGCTCACCGTGGGCCTGCTGCACGCGGGCACCAAGCGGAACGTCATCCCCGAGTCCGCCCGTATCGAGGCAACCATCCGGACCTTCTCCGAGCAGAACCGCGACCTGATGCGCACCGCGATCCCGCGTCTGGTGAACGGCATCGCCGAGGCGCATGGGCTCTACGCAACGGTCGAGTACGAAACCGAGTACCCGCTGACCGTGACAGATCCGGCCGAAACCTCGAACATCGAAAAGCACGTCCGGGAGCTGTTCGGTGACGAGCGGTACACCCAGATGGTGAACCCGCTCAGCGGCTCCGAGGACTTCTCCCGGGTCCTGGCCGCCGTCCCCGGGAGCTTTGTGTTCCTCTCCGCTGTGCAACCGGGTGCCGACCCGGCGGACACCGCCTTCAACCACTCGCCCTACGCCGCGTTTGACGACAGCATCCTGGCCGACGGCACGGCTCTCTACGCGCAACTGGCCCTGTCGCGGATCGCTGAACTGGCCGGCGTCTGATCCTGCTTTGGCGCCGCTCGGTACGCTGGTACCGATGAGCACGCACCCTGATCCCCAGCCTTTCCCCGCCCAGCCCGTCTCCTTTGTGCGCCGCGGCTCCCGCCTGCAGGGCCGCCGTCGTGATGCCTGGGCCGAGCTGTCCGAGGGCCTGGTGGTCGAGGTGCCGCGCAGTTCTGCGGCAGACACCTCCGTGGATCCTTCCTGGGAGTACGACGCCGGAGCATCCTTTGGCCGCGATGCTCCCCTCGTGATCGAAATCGGATCGGGCCTGGGAGAGGCGGTGGCGCACGCCGCCGCCGAAAACCCGAACCGCAACTTCCTCGCACTCGAGGTGTACAAACCGGGACTCGCCCAGACCCTGCTGCGGATCGATCAGCGGGGCCTGACCAACGTCCGGGTGGCGCAGGTCAACGCCGCCGAGGCACTGGCCACGATGATCCGCCCTGCCTCGGTCGCCGAACTGTGGGTGTTCTTCCCGGACCCGTGGCACAAGACCCGCCACCACAAGCGGCGGCTGGTCAAGGACTCATTCATCGAGCTGGCCGGGCGGGTGCTGGAACCCGGCGGCGTCCTGCGCCTTGCCACCGACTGGTCCGACTACGCCGCCCAGATGCGCGCCGCCGCGGACAACTCCCCGCTGTTCGAGAACCTGCACGCTGGTGTTCGGACCGGTGCGGATAGCCCCCTCACCCAGGTGTGGGCCAGTGGTGTGGAGCACGAGGTCGGAGGCACTCCCCGCAGGGAGGGACGCGAGCCCGCCGGTACAGCCTCGCTGAACGAGGGCGAGGTGGACGCCCTCGGCGGCTGGGCTCCCCGGTTCGAGGGCCGCATCCTCACAAGCTTCGAGAACAAGGCCCACGACGCCGGCCGTATGATCTTCGACCTGGCATACCGCCGCGTCTGAGCGCCGGTTCTTCCAGGATCAGCCCCGACGCTGCCTAGACCTGCCCGCGACCCTCAGCCCGCGCCTTCAGTTGGCGCAGCTCCTGCTCGGCCGCCTCGCGTGCTTCCAGCTCGCTGAACGCCTCCTCAAGCCTCCCGGCTGTCGGGTCAGACCAGGAGAGTTCCTCCTGCGCTGCCTGCAGGTGCCGCAGGCGCCGGGCCTCCTGTTCCGCTTCGCGTGCCGCGCGGGCAGTTTCCGCGCTGCTCCCCGCCGAAGCTGAGACCGCACCGCGGACGTTCAGCGCCGCCTGGGTTGAACCGTGCTGGGCCTTCAGGGATTCATAGCGAACCGCGTTCTCCTGCAGGGAGGTCTCCAACCGGTACAGGTCGGCTTCGAGCGAGTGGAACTGCCGGTCGACGTCGTCGCGCTGGCGGGTCAGCGAGTCCAGTCTCTTCTGCACCTCCAGTGCGCGGCGCAGCGCTGAGCGTGCAGCGTCGTCGTTGTTGTGCGCGACTGCGCGCTCCGCCTCCCGGTTGCACTGGTCCAGATCCGAGGCGGCCTGACGCGCCAGAGTGTCGACGCGGTGCCGGACAGCGGCGAGATCCGCCACGCTCCGCCGGGCGCGGTCAAGGTTCTCCTCCTGCTGGCGCTGGGAATCCCCGAGCGCTGCAATGGGATCGACCGGCTCGGCGGCGTTGCGGCGGGAAGAGATGATGCGTGAGATGCGGCGCCGGACAGACACTGGGGCTATGCCCGCCTGCTGCCGGTGCCGTAGGCGGTGCTCCAGGTCCTGAGCGCCCCGATCTCCATGGTCAGGCGGGAGGTTGCCCGGTCCAGCTGCCTGGCGCCCGCTGCCTGGTGCACCTCGAGCAGGGTCCGCCGCAGTTGGGCGGAGAGATCGCAGAGGGAACTGACCTGTCGGCCGATGTCCCGGGCAAGTTCCTCGCGCAGCGGCCGGTTGGGCTCCCGCTCGGCAAGGGCGAGACGCTCGCAGAGCACCGCTTCGGCCCGGGTGAGATCCTCGGCGGTTGCAGCCAGGTCGCCGGTCGGCGCGCCCTGGGCAATTGCCGCCGCAACCGAGCGGCGCGTGGCATCCGTGGAGCGCTCGAGCTGCAGGCGGAGCCGCGCGAGCTCGCGGGCTGAAGCGTCCGTCGAGAAGGTGCGCAGGCGGCTTGAACCCCGTTCGATCCTGCGGCGGAGAATTCCGGAGCGGCGGACACGGCGGACGATCAGCCAGGTGCCTGTCGCTGCACCGATGGCGAGGATGCCGAGGACGGCGCCCCCGAAGAGGAGGAGCTGGAGAATGCCCTCCAGCAGGAATCCCGCGGCGTCTGAGAACTCTGAGTCAGGCATGTATCAAGTGTGCCGTGGAATCCGGCTGCGCGCCACGTTGGAAGTTTTTGTCCCCGTTCTGCTGGTTTCAGAGCCTCGAAACAGCAGAACGGCGACAAAAACTCCAAGGGGGTGGGGTTAGCGGGTGGGATCGCCCCGCCAGATCATGAGCGCCTGGCTGCGCGGCCGGGGCCGCTGCCCCCGCGCCAGGGTCACGACGTCGCCTGCGAGACCCGCAGCGAACACCCGGCTGGTCTCGGACCTGCGGCGCTGGGACAGCTCCTCGGTGAGCTCACTCACCCGATGCTGGAGGGCCATGACCTGGTTCTCCAGTTCCAGGATGCGCCGGATGCCCTCGAGCGAGACACCCTCCTGGGACAGCCGCTGGACCTCACGCAGGACGTTGACGTCCCGCTGCGAGTAGCGGCGGGCGCGTCCCGGCGCCCTGCTCGGCGTCACGAGGCCGAGC
>NZ_KI914586.1:120371-121983 GCF_000520475.1 Arthrobacter sp. 35/47 | reverse complement strand
CGCCCTGCTCGGCGTCACGAGGCCGAGCCTGTCGTACTGGCGCAGCGTCTGGGGGTGCATGTCCGCCAGCTCCGCCGCTACGGAGATGACGTAGATCGGCATATTGATGTCAACAGACATGGTGTTTCTCCCCTCTGCTGCCTAGATTGCCCACACCCTACAGCCGCGCTTTCTCGGCCAGGCTGGCGCGTGGATCAGCGTCCTGCGTGGCGTTGGCGAACGCCTCGACCGCGGCTGCCGCGTCCTTGTTGAGATTCTGGGGAACGACGACGTCGATGGTCACCAGCAGATCACCGGTTACCTTCGAAGTCTTCACCCCGCGCCCCTTCACCCGCAGCGTCCTGCCGGACGGGGTACCGGCCGGCACCTTGACCGTGACCTTCTCACCGTCGAGGGTGGGGACCTCAATCTGCGCTCCCAGCGTGGCCTCCGGGAAGGTGACCGGCACGTGCACCCGGATGTTGTCGCCGTCGCGCTGGAAGAACGGATGCGGCTTCACGTTGACGGTGACCATCAGGTCCCCGCTTCCAGCCGGGCCGTTCTGGCCCTTGCCGCGCACCCGGACCTTCTGTCCATCCCGGATGCCGGCCGGAATCCGCACATCGATGACCTCACCGGACGGTTCCCGCAGGCCGATGGTGGTCCCGCGGATTGACCCCGCGAAGGAGATGGTGGTGCTGGCGGTGCGGTCCGCTCCCTTGCGGGGCGGTGCCTGGTAGCCGGGGAATCCGCCGCCGGAGGAGTAACCCCCGCCGCCGAACAGGTCGGCGAACTCGGGGGGCAGGTTACTACCGCCGCCGAAGCCGCGCCCTGCTCGGCGTCACGAGGCCGAGCCTGTCGTACTGGCGCAGCGTCTGGGGGTGCATGTCCGCCAGCTCCGCCGCTACGGAGATGACGTAGATCGGCATATTGATGTCAACAGACATGGTGTTTCTCCCCTCTGCTGCCTAGATTGCCCACACCCTACAGCCGCGCTTTCTCGGCCAGGCTGGCGCGTGGATCAGCGTCCTGCGTGGCGTTGGCGAACGCCTCGACCGCGGCTGCCGCGTCCTTGTTGAGATTCTGGGGAACGACGACGTCGATGGTCACCAGCAGATCACCGGTTACCTTCGAAGTCTTCACCCCGCGCCCCTTCACCCGCAGCGTCCTGCCGGACGGGGTACCGGCCGGCACCTTGACCGTGACCTTCTCACCGTCGAGGGTGGGGACCTCAATCTGCGCTCCCAGCGTGGCCTCCGGGAAGGTGACCGGCACGTGCACCCGGATGTTGTCGCCGTCGCGCTGGAAGAACGGATGCGGCTTCACGTTGACGGTGACCATCAGGTCCCCGCTTCCAGCCGGGCCGTTCTGGCCCTTGCCGCGCACCCGGACCTTCTGTCCATCCCGGATGCCGGCCGGAATCCGCACATCGATGACCTCACCGGACGGTTCCCGCAGGCCGATGGTGGTCCCGCGGATTGACCCCGCGAAGGAGATGGTGGTGCTGGCGGTGCGGTCCGCTCCCTTGCGGGGCGGTGCCTGGTAGCCGGGGAATCCGCCGCCGGAGGAGTAACCCCCGCCGCCGAACAGGTCGGCGAACTCGGGGGGCAGGTTACTACCGCCGCCGAAGCCG